>NZ_JBSFWR010000042.1:0-63321 GCF_053594915.1 Kitasatospora sp. NPDC002543
GCCCCCGCCGCCGGGTCGAAGCAGCCCGCCGCTCCGATCGACGAGGAGCCCCCGCCGTACGAGGAGGACGCCCCGTACGACGCGTACGAGGAGGCCACCGGCGCGTGGTGTGTCACCAGTCCTGGCCGGGCTCCAGCTCGGAGCGCTCGTCGTCAGCATGGACCGAGCTCACGGACGCGATGTCCTCGTAGTTCCACTCGGCCATGCTCGAGATGAACCTTCGAAGTTGGTCCTCCACCACTTCCTGGCGAAGGCTGAGAAAGTCGTCCCGGTCATCGGCGGACAGCTTCTGACTCGCCTCGCGGGAGATGCAGTGCGATTCCAGCACCGCATCCCAGGTGTCCTCGTCCATGTTCAGCGGCCTGATGCCGAGCAGGCCAGGCACTTCACTGACGGGTTCGTCCCGGCTCGGCAGGATCAGTCGGTTGGCCGCCCAAAGCTGCTGCCTCGGCGACGGCACCTTCGTGAAGAACCTGCGCACCGCGACGGCCGCGGTCACCTGCTCGGCCAGGATGTCGCTGAGCTCCTCGGCCGAATACTCAAGTCCGGTGATCGGCGACCGGGGTCGCAGGGCCCACCAGGAGCAGAGGATGATCCTTCCGGTGGCCTCGTTGGTCCGGAACCGCTTGGCGTCCGGGATCGAGGATTGAGCTGTCTCCATCGACGCCAGGAGCCTCGCCACGGACCCGTCCTCGTCCTTTGGGTGGATCCGCGTGGCCAACGACCGGGCCATCTGCGTAAAGCTCCCCTTGAAGACCGCAGGCCCTGCCACAACGACCCGCCAGTACAGACGGCGGAGGAGCTTGCGGTTGCGCTTCTCGGGGTTCGGGAAGTGCGCAAAGAACCGCGCGAACACCACCAGGGGCGCCCGATAGGCGAGGAGCGAGAGATGCGGGACCCCGACTTCCTTCTGGAAGAAGGTGATGGCCCGGATGAGCGCCAGCTCCCCTTCGGCGTAGGCCGTCTCCTGATCCTCCCCCGGAAACTCCGGATCGGTACGTCGCCGGCTGTCGTCGAACTCCGTCCGCGGTTCGCGGGTGATGTCCGGACCGCGCCTGGCGAGGATGGAATGCAGCACCGTGTCGTTGTCGATGGTGCCGAACCCAGTACGGGCCGCCACCCGATCAGCGATCTTGCTGATGGACAGTCGACTGCTGGCGCCCTTTTCGGGACCCGCGAACAGGGCGGAGAAGATCTCCGCCCTACTGAGTCGCTTGCCGAAATTGTTCATCCGGTCGAAGATGTCAGTCAGGATCGCTTCGTCGTGCTGCTTGACAAGATAGGCCGGCACCTTGTATTGACGCAGCCGCTTCGCGACACTCCGGGCCTCGTTGAAGTATTCGGAGGCACCCTTCCCCGCCCCGGCGAACCAGCCCAGAAGTTCTTCCAGGTCAAATAGTGTGGGCAAGGGAATGTGATGTGGCTCCGCAACCTTGGGAGTGGGAATGAATTCCCGCTTTTCCAAGTCGTAGTAGACGTCGAAGGGCTCCCGTCGATTACCAAGCGAGTGCAGCGCATTCGCCAGACTCGTGACCCGCTGCTGCCCGTCAACCACCCACAACGCCTGATCCGTCTCCGGCGCCTCGACAGTCAGCGCGCCCAGGCGGACGAGGTCCGAGGGAGAGTGGCGCACCCAGAGCAGGAGGCTCCCGATGGGATATCCGCGAACGATGCTGTCGAAGAGCCTGATGACATCCCTGGACGTCCATCGGTAATCGCGCTGGAAATGCGGGACACGAATCCGGCCGGACCACGCCTCGGCGATCAAGTCTTCCAGATCATACGTAGCCGCACTTGGCTGCGTATCAAGCCCCGGTGTGCTCATTGACCCTCCCCTAATGTAATCATCGTCACGATCCCACCCCGCCAAGGATTTGGCAAACACATTGCCCGCCGCTCCCGAATGTGCTAATGACAGGAAGAATCCCGCCCGAGGTGAACGGAACGCCGGTCCGGCGACGGCGTTCGTCATGCGGGAGGATGCTGTCAGGGCAATCCTCACGACAGGGAGCGAACGGATGACGTACCACGGAGCGGTCAAGGTCGGCGGGGCGCCGGACGTGCGGGAGCTGGCCCACCTGATCATCACCAAGGTGGCCGTCGGCCCGTACGACAACAACGCCTACCTGCTGCGCTGCCGGGCCACCGACGAACAGCTGCTGATCGACGCGGCCGCGGACGCCCCGGTGCTGCTGGAGACGGTGGGCGAGGAGCTGGGCACCGTGGTCACCACCCACCGGCACCACGACCACTGGGGGGCGCTGGCCGAGGTGGTCGCCACCACCGGCGCCCGCACCGCGGCCGGCGAGCACGACGCCGAGGGCATCGACGTCCCCACCGAGCTGCTGCTCGCGGACGGCGACACGCTGCGGGTCGGCGAGGTCGCACTGACCGTCCGCCATCTGGTCGGGCACACCCCGGGCGCCATCGTGCTGGTCTACGACGACCCCCAGGGCCACCCGCACGTCTTCACCGGCGACTGCCTCTTCCCGGGCGGCGTGGGCAACACCTGGGGCGACCCGGAGGCCTTCCGGACCCTCTACCGGGACGTCACCGAGAAGATCTTCGACGCCCTGCCCGACGAGGCCTGGGTCTACCCCGGCCACGGCAACGACACCACCCTCGGCGCCGAGCGCCCGCACCTCGACGAGTGGCGCGAGCGCGGCTGGTAGCCCTCCGCGCCGGACGGCGGGGCCCCCGCGACCGGAAGCGGTCGCGGGGGCCCCTGTGCGCCCTCGGCGGGTCAGGCGTCGAGCTTCTCCTGCTCGTCCCGGTCCGCCTTCTTCGCGGCCCGCAGGCTGGTGAAGGTCGTGATCGCCAGCACGACCACGATGAAGCCCAGCGAGAACGGGATGCCGATCTCCGGGGCCCACGTCGCGCCGGCCTCGTGGGCGGCGTGCAGCACCAGCTTCACGCCGATGAAACCGAGGATCACCGACAGGCCGTACGACAGGTGGACCAGCTTCTTCAGCAGGCCGCCGATCAGGAAGTACAGCTGGCGCAGCCCCATCAGGGCGAAGGCGTTGGCGGTGAAGACGATGTACGGGTCCTGGGTCAGGCCGAAGATGGCCGGGATCGAGTCCAGGGCGAACAGCACGTCGGTGGTGCCGATCGCCAGCATGACGATCAGCATCGGGGTGATCAGCCGGCGGCCGTGCTCCCGGACGATCAGCCTGGTGCCGCGGTAGTCCTCGGTGGCCGGGAAGCGGCGGGTGATCGACTTGAGGACGCGGTTCTCCTCGAACTCCTCGTCCTCCTCCTCGGCGCGGGCCTCCTTGATCAGCTTCCAGGCCGTCCAGATCAGGAAGCCGCCGAAGATGAAGAACACCCAGGAGAACTCGGAGACCAGCGCGGCGCCGCCGGCGATGAACACCGCCCGGAGCACCAGTGCGATGATCACGCCGAACATCAGCACGCGTTGCTGGTAGATCCTGGGCACCGCGAACTTGCCCATGATCAGGATGAACACGAAGAGGTTGTCGACACTGAGCGACTTCTCGGTGATGTAGCCGGCGAAGAACTCGCCCGCCGGCTGCCCGCCGGAGTGCCACCAGAGGAAGCCACCGAAGAGCACCGCCAGGGCGACCCAGACGGCCGTCCAGATCCCGGCCTCCTTGATCGAGACCTCGTGCGGCTTGCGCCCTCCGATGAAGAAGTCGGCCACGACCAGTGCGATCAGCACCAGGATCGTGGAGACCCACATGGTTACGGAAACGTCCACTACTGCTCCTCCGGCAGGTAGGCGAGACAGTCATCGTCACTGCCGGAGGTCTCTTCCGCCCGTCGGGCCAGCGCCCCGGGATGCCGCGACGGGCATCCGTGATGACGGGGTCGGCTGTCGAGGAATACTCCCCTCCGCTGCCAACGAGGGTAACAGGACACCCAAGGAAAGGTAAAGAAGGTAAAGAACGCGGAGGCGACTCACCCCGCCGCGGGGGTTCTCCGGCGGCTGCCGGACCGCGCGGCCGCGGCGGTGGCTACAGGTACGGCTCGATCGCCGGCAGCAGATCCTGGAAGGTGCGCCCCTTGGCCGGGGCGCCGATCGCCTGCATCTCCCAGCCGCCGTCGCCGTCCCGGACCACCTTGGCCATGATCTGCCCGGTGTGCGGCCCGCCGCCCGCCAGCTCGTAACGGGCCAGCTCCAGCCCGGTGGCCTCGTCCACCAGCCGGCAGTGCGCCCGCTGCACCTCGGCGAAGGTCTGCCCGGTGTACGAGCTCACCGTGAACACCACCTGGGTGATGTTCACGGGCACGTGCACCAGGTCGACCAGGATCGCCTCGTCGTCCTCGGCGCCCGAGCCGCCCTCCAGGTTGTCGCCGGTGTGCCGGACGGAACCGTCGTTGCTCTCCAGGTGCGAGAAGAACACCACGTCGGACGGGGTCTTCTCGGCGTACAGCAGCGCCGAGGCGTCCAGGTCGATCTTCCGGGTGCGGCTGCCGAACAGCCCGCGCTTGGGCGCGGCCTGCCAGCCCAGGCCCATCCGGACCACCGTCAGGGCACCGCCCTGACCCTTCTGGAGGCTGACCCTCTGCCCCTTGGCCAGGTTCACCGACACGACGTTGCCCTCTCTGCCGGCCGCCCGGTCGCGCCCGCGCGGCTCCACGGTGGAACACCCCGTCGCCGTCCCCCGGCTGAGGCCCCCTCTGCGTACGGCCCGCCACCCCGTCCCGAGGGCACGATGCCGCAGGCCAGCCTAGGGCCTGCGGCACCCCGGGCTCCCCCGGGTTTCCCCGTTTGTGGCAAGGCTGAGACACCGGTGGGCTTGACCGGTGTCATTCCGGCCAAGCCCGGGCGGGGCGCCCCCAGGACACGCCCTACGCCACACCGGCCTCGCGCATCTGCCGCAGCTCCTTCTTCAGCTCCTTGACCTCGTCGCGCAGCCGGGCCGCGACCTCGAACTGGAGGTCCGCGGCGGCCGTGTGCATCCGGTCGGTCATCTCCTGGATCAGGTCCGCCAGTTCGGCGGCCGGCAGGGACTTGGCCGGCTTGCGGTCCGC
The DNA here is from genome assembly GCF_053594915.1 of Kitasatospora sp. NPDC002543. NCBI lineage: Bacteria > Bacillati > Actinomycetota > Actinomycetes > Kitasatosporales > Streptomycetaceae > Kitasatospora > Kitasatospora sp. NPDC002543. Next base: position 4,999 of record NZ_JBSFWR010000042.1, read on the forward strand.
GCCCAGCGCCGGCACCGGCGCCTTGCCCTTGCCCTGGTTCCGGTAGCCGGAGGAGAGCAGCTCGTCGGTGTCCACGTCCTCGCGGGCGAGGGTGTCCAGGATGTCGCCGATCTTCTTGCGCAGCGGCTGCGGGTCGATCCCGTGCTCCTTGTTGTAGGCCTGCTGCACGGCCCGGCGGCGGTTGGTCTCGTCGATGGCCTTCTCCATCGCGGGGGTGATCCTGTCCGCGTACATGTGGACCTGGCCGGAGACGTTGCGGGCGGCGCGGCCGATGGTCTGGATCAGCGAGGTGCCGGAGCGCAGGAAGCCCTCCTTGTCCGCGTCCAGGATCGCCACCAGCGACACCTCGGGCAGGTCCAGGCCCTCGCGCAGCAGGTTGATGCCGACCAGCACGTCGTACCGGCCCGCCCGCAGCTCGCGCAGCAGCTCCACCCGGCGCAGGGTGTCCACGTCGCTGTGCAGGTACCGGACCCGGATGTCCAGGCCGAGCATGTAGTCGGTGAGGTCCTCGGCCATCTTCTTGGTCAGCGTGGTGACCAGGACGCGCTCGTCCCGCTCGACCCGCGTGCGGACCTCATGCACCAGGTCGTCGATCTGGCCCTCGGTCGGCTTGACGATCACCTCGGGGTCGATCAGGCCGGTCGGGCGGATGATCTGCTCGACCTGGCCGTCGCCGCGCGACAGCTCGTACGGGCCGGGCGTCGCCGAGAGGTAGACGGTCTGGCCGATCCGCTCCAGGAACTCCTCCCACTTCAGCGGGCGGTTGTCCATCGCGGAGGGCAGCCGGAAGCCGTGCTCGACCAGGGTGCGCTTGCGGGAGGCGTCGCCCTCGTACATCGCGCCGATCTGCGGGACGGTGACGTGCGACTCGTCGATGACCAGGAGGAAGTCCTCCGGGAAGTAGTCGAGCAGGGTGTTCGGCGGGGAGCCGGGCTCGCGGCCGTCGAAGTGCATCGAGTAGTTCTCGACGCCCGAGCAGGTGCCGATCTGGCGCAGCATCTCGATGTCGTAGGTGGTGCGCATCCGCAGCCGCTGGGCCTCCAGCAGCTTGCCCTGCTTCTCCAGCCGGGCGAGCGTCCCCTCCAGCTCCTTCTCGATGCCGGTGATCGCCCGCTCCATGCGCTCGGGGCCGGCGACGTAGTGCGAGGCGGGGAAGACGTAGACCGAGTCGTCCTGGCTGATGATCTCGCCGGTGAGCGGGTGCAGGGTGTACAGCGCCTCGATCTCGTCGCCGAACATCTCGATCCGGACGGCGAGCTCCTCGTAGACCGGGAAGATCTCGATGGTGTCGCCGCGGACCCGGAAGGTGCCGCGGGTGAAGGCCACGTCGTTGCGGGCGTACTGGATGTCGACGAAGCGGCGCAGCAGGTCGTCCCGGTCGATCTCCTGGCCGACCTTGAGCCGCACCATCCGGTCCACGTACTCCTGCGGCGTGCCGAGGCCGTAGATGCAGGAGACCGAGGCGACCACGACCACGTCCCGGCGGGTCAGCAGCGAGTTGGTCGCCGAGTGGCGCAGCCGCTCGACCTCCTCGTTGATCGAGGAGTCCTTCTCGATGTAGGTGTCCGTCTGCGGGACGTACGCCTCGGGCTGGTAGTAGTCGTAGTACGAGACGAAGTACTCGACCGCGTTGTTCGGGAGCAGCTCGCGGAACTCGTTGGCGAGCTGCGCGGCCAGCGTCTTGTTCGGCGCCATCACCAGGGTGGGCCGCTGCAGCTTCTCGATCATCCAGGCCGTGGTGGCCGACTTGCCGGTGCCGGTGGCACCGAGCAGCACGACGTCCTTCTCCCCTCCCCTGATCCGCCGTTCCAGCTCGGCGATCGCCGCCGGCTGGTCACCGTTCGGCTGGAAGGGGCTGACGACCTCGAAGGGCGCCACGGACCGCTCAATACTCGTGATGGGACGCACCACTCAACGGTACGACCCCCCACTGACAAGCGAGGCCGGTTCGATCAGGCCGCGTGGGCCTCGAAGCTCATGGCCGGCTCCCGGGCGGGGTCGATCCGCACCACGGAGTCGAAGGCGGCGGCGAGTCGCTCGATCAGCGGAAGGGTCGGATCGACCCCGCTCTCCTCGATGCCCTCGACGGTCTCCTCGTCCAGCCCGGCCCGCTCGGCGAGCTCGGCGAGTGTCCACCCGAGCGCGGAGCGTCGGGCGTACACGGCCTCGGCCAGCGCCATCCGCCGCCCGGCCGCGCGGTACTCCTCGCTCTCCCGGTGCTCCGTCGGCACGGTCCAACGGGTGTGGTAGCCGCTGCTCATCGCCGCTCCTCCCGGTCGTAGATCTCGTGGTCGGCGGCGGGCCCGTGCTCCGCCTCGCAGACCTTCTGCGCGCGGCGCGCCCGTTCGACCTGATCGGTCTCGCGGTTCCTAGTCTTGCGGAAGACCGTCAGCAGCACAGCCCTCCGCCCCGGCGCGAGCCAGTACGTGATGCGCATGGACCCGATCCGCAGCTCGCGCAGCGGGCCGCCCAGGTGGCTCGCCAACGGGAACGACAGCGCCTCACCGTCCTCGGCGAGACGGTCGGCGGCGCGTTCGGCCGCCCGGTACTCGGCGGTCGGGCAGTTCTGAAGCCACACCCGCACCTCGGGCTCGATCTCGATCTCGTAGCCCGCCCCGGACTCGTCACCGGTCACGCCTCTCCCCCTCGCTCGGCAGTGGGAACAACTGCCGAGCGAGGGGAGGGTCACGGGTCAGGCCTTGGCGCTGTCCCGGGCGAGGGCGACCAGGCGGGAGATCGCGCGCAGGTACTTCTTGCGGTAGCCGCCGCGCAGCATCTCCTCGGGGAAGACCTGGTCGAAGGGCAGGCCGGAGGCGGTGATCGGCAGCTCGCGGTCGTACATCCGGTCGGCCAGCACGACCAGGCGCAGCGCGGTCGACTGGTCGTCGACCTGCTTGACGCCGCGCAGGCAGACCGCGGTGACGTCGTCCAGCAGCGCGCCGTAGCGGCTGGGGTGGACGGCGGAGAGGTGGGCGAGCAGGCCGTCGAAGTCGTCCAGCGAGGCGCCGGGGGTGCGGGCCGCGGCGGCCGCGACGGCCTCGTCGGTGTACGGCGGCGGGGCGTCCGGCAGGCCGCGGTGGCGGTAGTCCTGGCCGTCGATCCGCATCGGGCGGAAGTGCGCGGACAGGCCCTGGATCTCGCGCAGGAAGTCGGCGGCGGCGAAGCGGCCCTCGCCGAGCTTCTCCGGCAGGGTGTTCGAGGTGGCGCACAGCTTGACGCCGTTGTCGACCAGCCGGCCGAGCAGGGTGGAGACCAGCACGGTGTCGCCCGGGTCGTCCAGCTCGAACTCGTCGATGCAGAGCAGGGTGTGCCCGGAGAGGGTCCGCACGGCCTGCTGGAAGCCGAGCGCGCCGACCAGGTTGGTCAGCTCCACGAAGGTGCCGAAGGCCTTGGGGCCGGGGGCGGCGTGCCAGAGCGAGGCGAGCAGGTGGGTCTTGCCGACGCCGTAGCCGCCGTCGAGGTAGACCCCGGCCGGGCCGGTGGGCGCGGGGGCCGAGCGGCGGAACCAGCTGCGCTTGGGCGCCGAACCGTTTCCTCCACCGAGCGTGGCCGCGAACTGCTCCAGGACCTGGACGGCCTCGTACTGGCTCGGCTGGGTCGGGTCCGGGATGTACGTCCCGAAGCTCACGTCGGCGAACCGGGGCGGCGGGACCATCTCGGCGACCAGCCGCTCGGCGGGCACGACGGGGCGGCGGTCGGTGAGCGCGATCGGGGAGCCGGACGCGGGTGCGGCGGCTATCGGCTCGGGCGCGGTGGCGGAGTGGGAGGCTGCGGGCACATCAGTAGAGGGTACGCCTGCCGGGTGGGCCGTCCGAACGACGCACGGCTGCGGGCGGCGCACGGCTGAGGGCAGTGCACGGCCGGGGCGGCGCACGGCTGGGGACGGCTGGGGACGGCCCGCCGCCCGCGGACCCGGACGGCCCACGCCGGGCGGTGGAAGACTGGGGACATGCAACAGTTGATCAGTCCGCTGAGCGGGCGGCTCACCGATCCGGCCGCACTGGAATCGCTCGCCGCCGTCTACGCGTACCCCGAACAGGTGAATCAGGGACGCCCCTGGCTGCGCGCCAACATGGTGTCCGGCCTGGACGGCGGGGCCAGGCTCGACGGGCTCTCCGAGGGCCTCTCCGGCGATGCCGACAAGCGGATCTTCGGTGTGCTGCGGGCGCTGTCGGACGTGGTACTGGTGGGCGCGGAGACCGTCCGCGCCGAGGGCTACCGGCCGGCCCGGGCCCGCAAGGAGTTCGCGGCGGCCCGCACGGCGGCCGGGCAGGCGCCGGCCCCGGTGATCGCCGTGGTGAGCCGTTCGCTGCAGTTGGACCTGACCGCGCCGCTGTTCACCGAACCGCTGGTCAGGACGGTGGTGATCACCACCGAGGACGCCGCCGAGGAGCGCCGCCGGGCGGTCGCCGAGGTGGCCGACCTGGTGCTCGCCGGCACCGGCTCGGTGGACCTGCGGATGGCCGTGGCGGCCCTGGCCGAGCGGGGCTGGACCCGGCTGCTGACCGAGGGCGGCCCGCGCCTGCTGGGGCAGCTCGCGGCGGCCGGGCTGCTGGACGAGCTGTGCCTGTCGCTGGCCCCGCTGCTCACCGGCGGCGACGCGCCGCGCATCCTCCACGACGCGCGAATGCCGGACGTCCAGCGGATGCGGCTGGTCTCATTGATCGAGCAGAAAGGATTCCTCTTCACCCGCTACCTGCGTCACCCCGGTTCGGATGACCCCGTGACCCCCCGATCGTGATCCCGTTATGCGATGCCGGGGCCCGGGGGCCGGCCACTGGAAGGGACTCACGTGTTCAAGACGGTACTGATGATCGAAAAGGCTCTCTCCGACGCGGACGTGGAACTCGTCACCACGCTCCACGGCGAGGAGAAGGTGTCCTTCGTCGTCCTGATGCAGCCGCGCGGCAAGCAGGACGAACTGCTGCGGGCACTCGACGACGTCGCCCTCGGCCACCTCGACAAGGTGGTCCACGAGCACGACGAGTCCGAGAGCGGGCCGACCGTGGCCACCGAGTCGCTGGAGCACAGCCTGCGCCACCTGCGCTCGGCCGGGGCCGAGGCGGTGGGCGAACTCGTCGAGGACAAGCCGCTGGAGCGGCTGCGCGCCGTCGTCGAGGAGCAGCGGGCGGACGAGGTGGTGGTGCTCACCTCACCGCACTTCGTGGAGGAGTTCTTCCACCGCGACTGGGCCTCCCAGGCCCGGCACAAGGTGGGGGTCCCGGTGCTCAGGCTCTTCGCCAGCGACTCCTGACCTCACCCGGTGGTGGTGCAGAATCGTCCTTGCGGTCCGCCCGCGAGGACGATTCCGTCTTCCGTCCCGTCCGCCCGCCCTGTCTGCCCCCGCCCGTACGGAGCCACGCCTTGAACGACGCCGCGCACGACCTGCACGCCCCGCACTTCATCGGCATCGGCGGCGCCGGGATGTCCGGCCTGGCGAAGATCCTCGCCGTCCGCGGGGCCAGCGTCTCGGGCAGCGACTCCAAGGAGTCCGAGACCGTCCTCGCGCTGCGCGCCCTCGGCGCCACCGTGCACGTCGGCCACGCCGCCGAGCACGTGCCGGACGGCACCAGCAGCGTGGTCGTCTCCAGCGCGATCCGCGCCGACAACCCGGAGCTGGTCGCCGCCAACGAGCGCGGCATCCCGGTGGTGCACCGCTCCGACGCGCTGGCCGCGCTGATGGGCGGCCGCCGGGCACTGGCGGTGGCCGGCACCCACGGCAAGACCACCACCACCAGCATGCTCGCCGTCGCCCTCGGCGAGCTCGGCCTGGACCCGTCCTACGCGATCGGCGGCGACCTCGACGCACCCGGCTCCAACGCCCACCACGGCACCGGCGAGATCTTCGTCGCCGAGGCGGACGAGAGCGACCGCAGCTTCCACAAGTACGCGCCCGAGGTGGCGATCGTGCTCAACGTGGAGCTCGACCACCACGCCAACTACGCCTCGATCGACGAGATCTACGAGTCCTTCGAGACCTTCGTGGGCCGGATCGTGCCCGGCGGCACCCTGGTCGTCTCCGCCGACCACGACGGCGCCCGCGAGCTCACCTCCCGGGTGGCCGGCCGCGAGGGCCTGAACGTGGTGACGGTCGGCTCCGCCGAGGACGCCGACCTGCGGGTGCTCTCGGTGGTCGCCCGCGGCATGACCAGCGAGGTCACCGTGCTGATCGACGGCGCCGAGCTGGCCTTCACCGTGTCGGTGCCCGGCCGCCACTACGCCCACAACGCGGTCGCCGCGCTGGCCGCCGGTGTCGCGCTGGGCGTCCCGGCCGCCGACCTCGCCAAGGCGCTCGGCGCCTACACCGGCGTGCGCCGCCGCCTCCAGCTCAAGGGCGAGGCCGCCGGCGTCCAGGTGATCGACTCCTACGCCCACCACCCCACCGAGATGACCGCCGACCTGGAGGCGATCCGCGAGGGCCTGACCGGCGAGGGCCGGGTGCTGGTCGTGTTCCAGCCCCACCTGTTCAGCCGCACCCAGCAGCTCTCCGAGGAGATGGGCCGGGCCCTGGCCCTGGCCGACGCCTCGGTGGTGCTGGACATCTACCCGGCCCGCGAGGACCCGATCCCCGGCGTGACCAGCGAGCTGATCATCGACGCGGCCCAGCGGGCCGGCGCCGAGGTCACCGCCGAGCACTCCTTCGCCGCCGCCCCCGCCCTGCTGGCCGGCCTGGCCCGCCCGGGCGACCTGCTGCTCACCATGGGCGCCGGGGACGTCACCAACCTGGGGCCGGAAATCCTCCGGCACCTCGCGAACGTTGCTTCCAACGTCTGACCCACGTCCGTCCGACGTCCGTCCGACGTCCGTCCACCGCGACCGGGAGCCGTGAGATGAGCTACGAGATCGAGAAGTCCGAGGCCGAGTGGCGCGCCCAGCTCAGCCCCGAGGAGTACCACGTGCTCCGCGAGGCGGGCACCGAGCGCCCGTTCACCGGCGAGTACACCGACACCAAGACGGTCGGCGTCTACAGCTGCCGGGCCTGCGGGTCCGAACTGTTCAGCTCGGAGACCAAGTTCGACAGCCACTGCGGCTGGCCGTCCTACTACGCGCCGCTGGCCGGGGACCGCGTCCAGTACATCGAGGACGACTCCCTCGGCATGCGCCGGGTCGAGGTGCGCTGCGCGAAGTGCGGCGGACACCTCGGCCACGTCTTCGAGGGCGAGGGCTACGGCACGCCGACGGACCAGCGGTACTGCATCAACAGCGTCTCCCTGACGCTGAAGCCGGCCGAGTAGGCCCGGCGGACGGCGCGGAGGCCCGGACACGGTCGGTGTCCGGGCCTCCGCGCTACCCCTCCACCGGTGCGAAGCGGACCGGGAGGTGCATCAGGGCGCGGTGGAACGGGCCCGGGCGCCAGAGGAGGTCCTCGGCCGGGGTGGAGAGTTCGAGGTCGCTGAGGCGGCTGCCCAGCTGCTCGATGGCGGTGATCGCGATCAGCAGGGCCGGGTCCCGGGCCGGGCAGGCGTGCGGGCCGGCCGCCCAGGCCAGGTGGGCGCTCTCGCCGCTGCGCAGCCCGATGTCGTCCCTCGGCGGCGCGGCCTGGGAGTTGGCGGCCGCGTACGAGACCAGGACCAGCGTGCCCGCCTTGATCTCCCGGCCGTGGAAGGTGATGTCGTACCGCGGGTAGTGGGCCGAGAGGTTGGCCATCGGCGGCTCGTGCCAGAGCACCTCGTCGATCGCCTGGTGGGCGGTCATCGCGCCGCCGAACAGCGAGCCGGCGTAGCGGGCGTCGGTGAGCAGGCGCAGCAGGGCGTTGCCGATCAGGTTGGTGGTCGGCTCGTGCCCGGCGATCAGGGTCAGGGTGATCTGCCGGATCACCTCGTCGTCGTCCAGCCCGACCGGGTGGGTGACGTACATGGAGGTGAGGTCGTGCCGGGGGCGCTCGCGGCGCTCGGCGACCATCGCGGTGACCACGGCGAGGAGCTTGCCGTACGAGGCGCCGGCCTGCGCGGTGGACTCGATCAGCCCGGTGATCGCGGTCACCACCTCCTCGCGCTGCTCCTCCGGCACGCCGAACCAGGTGGTGAGCGCGAAGGCGGGCAGCCGGCGGGCGTACTCGGCGATCAGGTCGGCGTGCCCGAGGGCGGCGAAGCGGTCGATCAGCCGGTGCGCGGCGCCGGCGACCTGCCGCTGGAGCCGGTGCGGCTCGAACATCGCGAGGGCGTCGGTGATCACGGCCCGGTAGCGCGCGTGCGTCTCGCCGTCGCTGAACAGCGCGGTGGGGCGGTAGCCGAGCACCGGCAGCAGCGGGGAGTCCGGGGCGACGGTCCGCTGCCAGGCCCGGGAGTCCTTGGAGAAGGTGTCGGTGTCCCGCAGCAGGTCCAGCGCGGCCTGGTAGTCGGTGACCAGCAGGGCCTCGACGCCGGGCGCGATCTCCACCGGGGCGACCGCGCCGTGCCGCCGCAGCCGCTCGTAGACCAGCTGGGGGTCGGCGGCGAAGACCGGGCCGTGGATCGGGGTCGGGCGGGACTCGACGGTCACGGCTGCTCCGGGGTGGCGGGGGCGGCGGGCAGGGCGTCCAGGACGTGCTCGGCCAGCGCGATCAGCGCGTCCAGGCTGCTGCCGCGCTCGCGCGCGTCGCAGAGCAGCAGCGGGGTGGCCGCGTGCAGGTCCAGGTGGGTGCGCAGCACCTCGACGGGGTGGTCCGGTGCGTCCGGGAAGCGGTTGACCGCGACGGCGTACGGCAGGCCCTGCTCCTCGACCATGTCCATGATCTCGAAGGAGTCGGCGAGCCGGCGGGTGTCGGCGAGCACCAGGGCGCCCACCGCGCCGCGGGCGATGTCCTGCCAGAGCGGGAAGAAGCGGCGCTGGCCGGGGGTGCCGAACATGTAGAGCACGACGTTGCCGGGCAGGGTGAGCCGGCCGAAGTCGACGGCGACGGTGGTGGTGGCCTTCTCGGGCACGCCGGCCAGGTCGTCCACCGGGCGGCCGGTCTCGGTCATCGCCTCCTCGGTGTGCAGGGTGGCGATCTCGGAGAGGGTCCGGATGAGGGTGGTCTTGCCGACCCCGAACGGGCCGGCCACCACCAGTTTCATCAGCGTCTGGTCCTGGTCGGGCAGGTAGCCCACCCGGCTCTGGTCTTCCGGGTCCGGCCGGCCGGCCGGGTCACCGGAGCGCACGGAGTCCAACGAGGAGCCTCTCGACGATGGAGCGGTCGGTCTGCTGGGCCCGCGGGATCGGCGCGCGGGCGTGCAGGCAGCCCGCCTCGACCAGGTCGGCCGCGAGGAAGACGGTGGCGCTGACCGGCAGGCTCAGGTGCGCGGCGGCCTCCACCACGGTCAGCGCGCCGGGGCGCAGCAGTTCCCAGAGCCGGCGGTGTTCGGTTTCGAGCGTGTCCGGGGGGTCGGCGCGGTCGGCGAACAGCACGGTCAGCCGCTCGAAGCCCTTGGTGCCGGGGCGGCTGCGGCCGCCGGTGGCCAGGTAGGCGGGCACCATCCGCCTGCGGGGGGCCGCGGTCATGACCGCTCGTCGTCGTCCTGCCGCCGGGTCGGGCTCGCGAGCACGCGACCGAGGGCGGCGACCTGCAGCTGCATCTGGTAGGCCACGTTGCCGAGTTGGGCGTCCGGCGTGGTGAACACGGCGAGCGAGGTGTTCTCCCCGGCGGGCACCACGACGGCGTAGCCGAGGTCGGACTCCACCACGGTCTGGGCCAGCCGGGGCCGCTCGACGTCGGTGAACGCGCTGGTGAAGGCGCGGGCGGCGGCGTGCACGGTGGCGGTCATCGCGGCGACCCGCTCGGCCGAGGCGCGTTCCAGGCCGTCCGAGGCGCCCTCGACCAGACCGTCCCCGGTGGCGATGACGGCGTGCAGCACCCCCGGCAGCTCCAGCAGCGGGGTCAGCACCCACGAGATCTCGTCGGTGGCGGTCGGACTGGGCGTGCTGCTCACTGCGCTGCTCCTTCTGAGGCCGTACCGGCGCTCGGGGCACCGGGGTCGCGGTCGGCGGTGGTGGCGCCGAGGGTGCTCGTCGTGCCGGTGGTGCTGACGCCGTGTCCGGGGGCGGCCCGGCCGGGCGCGGCGCCGGCGGCCTCCTCCCGTTCGGCCCGGGCCACGGCGGCCCGGCCGGAGTCGGTGCCCCGCTGCAGCGCCTGCCAGTGGGAGGCGGCCCGCTCGGGGGTGCGTTCACCGGCGGGGGTGCGTCCGGCTGCCGGGGCGGGGCTCGCGGCGGGCTTCGCGCCGGTCGACCGCTCGGCGGCGGCCAGGGGGCGGCGCCGCCGCCGGGTGGGCAGGCCCGTGCCGTCGTCGGCCGGGGCCGGGTCCGGGGCGTCCGCCGCGGCGGATTCCGCCACCGGGGTGTCCGTCCCGGGCGCTCCGGCCGCGGGCGCGTGCTCCGCCGGGCCGTCCGGGTCCGGGACCGGGTCCGGGACCGGGTCCGGGACCGCGCGGATGGCCGGCGCCGGGTGCGGGCCCGGCAGGTTGTGGCGGTCGGCGAGCGGTGGGCCGTCCTGCTCGTCCGCGTCGCGCATCGGCGGGACGGCCGCGACGGTGGGCGCCGGGGCCGGGCCGGCGCCGGCCCGCAGCGGCAACGGGGTGAGCACCGACAGCTGCTGCTCGTCGTCCACGACCGTCACCAGCGCGGCCGGGATCCGCAGGATGGTCCGCATGCCGCCGTACGGCGAGGGCTCGATGTGACAGGAGAAGCCGTACTGCCGGGCCAGCTTGCCGACCACCGCGAAGCCGGTCTTGGGCGGGTTGCCGAGTTCGGTGAGCAGCATGTCGGGCGGGCCGGCCAGCAGCCGGCGGGCGCGGCGCAGCTGGTCCTCATCCATGCCGATGCCGCTGTCGTCGATGATCACCAGCGCGCCGCGGCCACCCTGCTGGACGGTGACCGGGACGTCGGTCTCCGGGTGGGAGTAGGCGGTGGCGTTGGCGAGCAGTTCGGCGATGGTGACGGCGAGCGGCTCGGCGGCCCGGGCGACCACCGCGAGGCGCTGCTCGCGCAGGTGGTTGGCGACCTTGATCCGGGCGTAGCCGGGCACCCGGGAGAGCGCCCCGACGACCACCTCGGCGAGCGGCGAGTCGGTGCGGGCCAGGCCCGGCCAGGCCTCGCAGAGCACCGCGACGGTCTGGATCCGGCGCAGCGCGACCTCGTTGCGGAAGTCGACCTCCAGCAGCCGGGGGTCGTCGTTCTCGTGCTGGAGCTGCTGGACCAGGCTCTGGATCTGGTACAGCAGGGTCTGGATCCGGGAGGTGGCGCCGCGCATGGCGGCCCGGGCGGCGGCGTCCACCCGCTCGCGCTCGTCGGCGAGGGCGGCCTGGGCGGCGTCCAGCACGGCCTGCAGGGCCCGGACCGCCTCCGGGCCGACGGCCTCCGCGTCCAGCGGTCCGACCAGCGGGGCGTTGGCGTGGGTGAGCCGTACGGCGGTGGCGGCGACCCGCTCCTGGGCGAGGTGGCCGATCTCGGCGAGCAGCGCGGCGCCCCGGGCCTCGGCCCCGGCGAGCGCGTGGTCGGCCCGCTCGGCCCGGGCGGTCGCGTCGGCGCCCTGCCGCAGGGCGTCCCGGACGGTGTCCTGGGCCTGCCGGGCCGCCTCCTGCGCCTCGCGGACGCTGTCCTCGGCGGCCCTGGTGCGCTCCTGCGCCCGGCCGGCCTCCTCGGCGGAGCGCCGGGCGGCCTCCTGCGCCTCGCGCTGCTGCTGTTCCGCGCGGGCGAGCCTGCCCTCGGCGGTCCGGGCGCGTTCCTCGCTCCGGCCGAGCGCGGTCTCGGCGTCCGCTGCCCGGGCGACGGCCCCGGCCCTGCCGCGGGCGAGCACGGCCGCGGCCACGGCGGCGACCAGCGCCAGGACGATCAGCGCGATCTGCGTCATCGAAGTCCTCGGGGGTGCTTGCGGGTTGGAGCGGGTGGTACGGCGGGGCCGGACGCCTGCGACGGGGCCGCGCTGTTACGGCGGGGCCGGGCGTTCGCGGCGGGGCCGGGCGGGGTCAGTTCCGGACGGTGCCCGGGCGCTGAGCACGGGCTCCGTCCTCGGCGAGCTCCCGGGCCACCAGGGCGACCTGGCCCAGCGCCTCCAGGGCGCCCGGGGCCGGGGTGCCGTCCAGGTGCCGGTACTCGGCCGCGACGGTGAGCACCAGCCGCTCGGGCAGCCCGAGTTCGGGGTGGCGCTGTTCGGCGATCACCCGCCGGGCGGCGTCCAGCGCGGGTATCCCGGCGGCGTGCAGGGCGTGGGCGCGGTCGCGGACGTAGGCGAGGTAGCCGATGTGCTCCCGGACGCCGTCCCGGTCGAGCACCGGGCCGTGGCCGGGCACGAAGATCTCCGCGCCGGTGGCCAGGGCCTGCTCGCAGGCGCCGATGACGTTCTCCAGCGGTCCGGCCCAGTGCGAGGGGTGGTCGCCGGGCTGCGCGGGAGTCGAGGAGAAGATCACGTCACCGGTGAACACCGCGCGCTGGTGCGGGAGGTGGACGAGAAGGTCGCCGCCGGTGTGGGCGGCGGGCAGGCTGGTGATCCGCACCGGGTGGCGGCCGACGGTCAGTTCCAGCTCGCCGGTGAAGACGGTGTCGGGGCGCACCGGCTCGGTCTCGGACCAGTCGAACTGCCCGAAGTGCTCCTTCAGGTAGCCGCCGAGCGGCGAGTGCGGGTCGCTGTTGGCGACCAGCGCGTGCTGCTGCTGCGGGGTGGGCTCCCAGTGGATGTGCTCCAGCGCCTCGCGGGTGGCGATCACCTCGGCGTCCGGCAGTACCCCGGCGCCCCACAGGTGGTCCCCGTTGGCGTGGGTGACGACCACCCGGTCGATCCCGACCCCGTCCGGCAGCAGCCGCCGGCTCGCGGCGAGGAACTCCTGGGCCATCGAGGGGTCGTACGGCGTGTCGATCCAGAGCGCGGTGGTCTCCGAGGCCAGCAGCCCGCAGTTGGCCAGGCCCCAGCCCCGCTTGGGCGGGAGCCACACGTACAGGTCCTCGGCAATCGCGCTCACGTTCGCACGGCTGATCGTCATGTGCGCGATTATGCCCATGCGGTGACAGGAGTGGAGCAAAACTATTACGGTTCAAGCCACTTCGCGCCCGAAGAAGGCCGATCCGTCCCGGTTCCTCCCACGTGGTCTGGACCACATCTGGCCGAAGTGCTCCCCGACACCCGACCCCGGTACCGACACCCGACGCCCTGCACCCGGCACCCGACGCCCTGCACCCGGCACCCGGCACCCGGCGCCCGGTGCCCCGGCGTCAGATCCCCTGCGCCGACGCCGGATTCAGCCGCTTGATCGCCTTGCGCTCCCCCGCGCAGCGCTCGTACCCCAGCCACCGGTTGATCGCCAGCATCGGCCCGTTGGTGGTGTCGTTGCTGGTGTACGCGTAACGGTAGCCCGCCAGCGCCGCGAGCCGCAGGGACTCCAGCTTGGCCGGCTTGGTCAGCCCCCGGCCGCGGAAGTCCCGGCGGCAGGCGGTGAACGCGGACCAGTAGCGGTCCACCCCGTCGGTCTGCGCCATGCTGAAGGCGGCCGGCACGCCGTCCACCACGGCGACGACGCTCAGCGCCCGGTCCCGGTCCGGCCTCGTCCAGTCGGCGCGCAGCCAGTCCTCGTACTCGTAGGCGTCCATCGGCACCTCGCTGCCGGGCTCGTCCAGGACGGCGTCCGCCTCGACCAGGAACAGCGGGTGCGGGTCGTCCGCCCAGTCCGAGGCCGGGCGCAGCTCGACACCCGGCGGCAGGACCGGCGCGGGCGGCAGCGGCAGCGCCAGGTCCCGTCCGGCGAACTGCATGGTGCGCCCGAGCCGGTAGCCCCGGGCGGTGGCGAAGGCCAGCGAGGCGGGCTCGTCGTCCATCCAGGTGTGCAGCTCCGCCACCCCGTGCCCGGCCAGGTGCCGCTCGGCCGCGGCCAGCAGGGCGGTGGCCGCACCGCGCCGCCGGAACGTCGGCAGCACGCTGCCGTTGGCGTAGCCGACCCCCTCGGTCGTCGTCCCGAGCACCACCCCGCAGCGCACCGCCCCGATCACCTCGCCGGCCAGCTCGGCGACGAAGGTGCGGAAGTGCTCCTCGGGGCTGGGCTGGGCGTTCAGCCAGACCAGGGCCTCGGCGGAGAGCACCAGGTGCTCGCGCCCGGCCCGGTGCGCCGCGACCACGGCCCCCGCGTCGTCGGGGCGGAAGTCACGGATCGTCAAGGAATCAGAAGGAGTCATGGATTCCCACGCTAGCCGCGCCCGCCCGCCCGGCGCCTCCGGTTTTCCGGCGGGCCCGGCACGGCACTCGCGGACGCCGACCCGGACTCGGGTCCCGACTCGGACTCGGGTCCGGACTCGGGCTCGGGTCCGGACTCGGGCTCGGGCTCGGGACCAAAGTCCCTGATCGTCGGAGCGGCATGCTCAAATAATGCTCTGAGAAGACCGGGCGAGGCTTGGCAGCAACCCCGCCCGGGGACATTCTCAGCAGCACGGCCGCGCGGTTCCGGCGACGACGCCCACACCGGTCGACGGCCCTTCCACCCGGCCTCCGAAGGGGGCGAACCGATGACTTCTCCTGCCCTGGGCGCCAAGCCCCGCGCCACCACCCGCCCCACCGGCACGCCCCGCCTGGGCGTCGGCCTCGGCTGGCGCAGCGAGATCGACACCGTCGTCGAGCGCCAGCCCGGCCTGGACTGGGTCGAGGTGGTCGCCGAGAACATCTGCGCCGACCACCTGCCCGACTCCCTGACCGTACTGCGTGAACGCGGCGTCACCGTCGTCCCGCACGGCGTCGGACTCGGCCTCGGCGGCGCCGACCTGCCCGACCCCGACCGCCTCGACCGGCTGGCCGGGGTCGCGACGGCGCTCGGCTCCCCGCTGGTCACCGAGCACCTGGCGTTCGTCCGGGCCGGCGGCCTGGAGGCCGGCCACCTGCTGCCCGTCCCCCGCACCCGGGACTCGCTGCGGGTGATCGCCGAGAACGTCCGGATCGCCCGGGACCGGCTGCCGGTGCCGCTCGCCCTGGAGAACGTCGCCGCCCAGCTCGCCTGGCCGGACGACGAGTTCACCGAGGGCCAGTTCCTCGCCGAGCTGGTCGAACGCACCGGCGTCCGGCTGCTGATCGACGTCGCCAACCTCCACACCAACCGGGTCAACCTCGGCATCGACCCGGCCGCCGAACTCGACCGCCTGCCGTTGGAGGCGATCGCCTACGTCCACGTCGCGGGCGGCACCATGATCGACGGCGTCTGGCACGACACCCACGCCCACCCCGTCACCGAACCGGTGCTGGAGGTGCTCGCCGAACTGTGCGCGCGGGTCGACCCGCCCGGGGTCCTGCTGGAGCGGGACGCCGACTTCCCGCCGCCCAGCGAGCTGGCCGGCGAACTGGACGCCGTCCGCCGGGTGCTGGAGGGGAGCACCCGGTGACGACCGACACCACGGCGCGGGAGAACGCCGGTCAGGGCACCGCCGACCAGGACCTCGCCGCCGCCCGGCGGCGCCTGGCCCGGCGGCAGGAGGAACTGCTGGCCGCCCTGGTGGCCGGCGGGCCCGTCCCGCCCGGCTTCGACGAGCGCCAGGTCCGCGCCCAGTCCGCCGGCCTGGCCGCCAAGCGGCGGGACACCGCCGCCAAGGTGGCCCCCGACCTGCCCCGCGCGCTCGGCGCGCAGTACGGGCCGCTCTTCCTCGGCTACGCCCGCTCCCACCCGCAGACCGGCGGCTACCGCGCCGACGCCCGGGCCTTCGCCGAGTGGGTGCTCACCGACGGCGGGCCGCTCGCCGCCGACCGCCGCCGGGCCCTGGAGCAGTGGCTCCACCCGGCACCCGTAAGGCCTCCGGGCCCGCTCGCACGCCTGCGCCGGGCCCTGCGCCGCTGACCACGGCCCGCCGACGGGCCACCGACGGCCCGCCGACGGACCTGCCGGCGCCACCGACCTCGACGAACCATCACCACCCCGGGGGACCGCCCATGTGGCACAACAGCTACTTCATCGTCCCGGCCGTCCTGCTGGCGGCCGCCGCGATCCACGCCTCCCGGACCCGCCAACGCATCGGCCGGGTCCGGTACGCCAAGGGCCTGCCCGGCCGCGGCCTGCCGCTGCTCGACACCGCGTTCCTGTCCGGCGGGCCGGGGCGGGTGTTCGACACCGCCCTGGTCCGGATGCACATGAGCGAGCAGGCCGTGGTCAGCCGCTCCGGCCTGGTCACCCTCACCGGCGGCAAGCCGTACGACGCCGTCGACAAGGCCGTCCAGGACGCCGTCGGCCCGACCGGGAGCCGCCAACTCGGCTCGCTGCGCCCCGCCGTGATGCGCTCCGCCGCCGTCCAGGAGATCGGCGACCGGCTCGCCGACCGCGGCCTGCTGCGCCGCCCCGAGCGACTGCGCCGGGCCCGCACCGCCCGCCGACTGCTCTGGCTCGCGATGCTCGTCGTGGTGGCCTCCGCGGTGGCCGCCGAGCTGCTGGACGACGGCGTCCCCGGCCGCGAGCGCCCGAACCTCTGGGTGCCGGGCATCCTGCTGCTGGTGGGCCTCGTCACGCTGCTCGCCACCCCGCCGGTGAAGAGCCGGATCACCCCGGCCGGGGAGCGTCAGCTCTCCCTGATGCAGGGCCGGCCGTGGACGCCCAACGCGGGGATGCCGCCCCGGCTGGCCGGCGGTGCGCTGCTGGGCGCGCTCGCGCTCGGCGGCCTGGCCGCCGCGGGGATGGACGACCAGGAGCTGCAGGCCGCGATGCTGGCCGCCTCCACCGAGGACGAGGCCGTCCGGCAGGCCGCCGCCGCGAACGCCTCGGGGGCGTCCTCGTCCTCCTCATCGTCCTCGTCCTCCTGCTCCTCCGGTTCGGACGGCGGCTCGGCCGCCTGGTGCGGCTCCTCCGACTCCGGTTCCTCCGGCTCGTCGGGCTGCGGCTCGTCCACCTCCGGCTGCGGTTCCTCCTCGTCGAGCTGCGGTTCCTCGTCCTCCTCCAGCTGCGGTTCCTCCTCGTCGAGCTGCGGCTCCTCGTCCTCCTCCAGCTGCGGATCGAGCTGCGGCGGCGGCTGCGGCTCCTGAGGCACCCCGGCGGGCCCGCACGGGGCGGAACGCCTGCCACCCGGCCGCCCGCCGGGCCGCGTCGGCGGATCCCGGCCCCGGCGGCCCGCCCGCCGGACGTCACAGTTCGGTATCGCGAACCGGGAAGACGTTCCGCCCGCCGTCGGCGCAGGCATACAACAAGCCCATGTGGTTGCTGTTCCTCATACCGGCCTGTGTCGCGGCGGTCCTGTCCTGCGCCCGGTTGGTCCGGATGACCGCCACCGCCGACGCCCTCGCCGACCGGAACGGCCTGCGGCCCCCCGAAGCCGTCGGCATCGGCCTGTACGAGACCGCCTACCTGGCCGGCGGCCCGGACCGGGTCGTCGAACTCGCCCTCGTCCTGATGGCCGGCCGCGGCCGGCTGCACCTCGCGCACACCGGCTGGACCACCGTGGTCGACCCCAAGGGCCGCAGCCGCCTGGAACGGGCGGTCATCGCCACCGTCGGCCCCGAGGTCCAGTGCCCGACCGACGAACTGCGCCGGGCGATGGCCGAGCACCCCACCGTGCTGGAGATCGGCGCCCGGCTCGCGCTGGCCGGCCTGGCCACCCCGGCCCTGGTGCAGCGCAACACCGTGGTGGTGATCCGGCAGGTCCGGCACGCGCTGCTGCTGACGGTGGTCCTGCTGGCCGCGTCGCTGGCCCTCGGCGGCTTCACCGGCGGTGACACCCTCGCCCCGCTCGCCTGGTTCTCGCTGCCGCTGGTGCTCACCTCGGGCACCCTGCTGATGGCCCGGGTCGACGTCTACCCGTACACCCGATGGGCCTCCCCGATCGGCCAGGAGGTGCTGCGCGAGGTCCGCCCGGCCCGCCAGCGCGGCCTGGCCGACGACGAGGAGCGCGAACTGCTCACCGCCGTCGCCATGAACGGCGCGGCCGCCCTGCCCGACGCCCGGCTCCGCGCCGCCCTGCGCCCGCACCGGTCCTGAACCCCGCGGGCCCGGCGGCCGCGGCCGCAAACGCGGCTGCGCCGTGCCCTCCCCCGCGCCGACCGGCTGGAGGGCTTCGTCCTCGGCACCGGCCCGGCCCGGTCCGGTCCGGACGCTGCTCGCCAACTGCGTCGACCACCGCCTCGACGGCTGGACCGCCGTCCGCACCGCCGACCTGCGCAAGGTCCGCGACCGGGGCAGCGAGGAGGGCCTGACCGTCCGGGCGCTGCGCCGCCGCGGACTGTGGCCGGTCCGCCCGCCCGGCGCCGAGCTGCCGTTGGACGACCTGCCCGGCCTGCTCACCGCCGCCTGCGCCGAGTACGGCCTGGTCACCCTGTACACCGAGCACCGCGGCCCCGGCGCCTGCCGGGTCGGGACGGTCACCGCGCTGCGCCGCTCCTCGCCGCGGCTGCACCGGGTCGATCCCGAGGGCGGTGGCACCCGGAGCCGACGAGGGTCCGCTTCGAGGACGTCACCCGGGTCGACCTCGGCACCCACTACACGGACGTGCTGCGCGAGTTCGCCGGGCCGCGCCCGTGGCGAAAAGCCCGGAGGCCGGCTCCCCGGCAGGGGGGAACCGGCCTCCGGCGGGCGCGCGGGTCGCTCAGACCAGGCCGTTCAGCAGCTCGGCGACCGGCTTGCGGCGGCCGGTGAAGAACGGCACCTCCTCGCGGACGTGCAGCCGGGCCCGGGAGGGGCGCAGGTCGCGCATCAGGTCGACGATCCGGTGCAGCTCGTCCGCCTCGAAGGCGAGCAGCCACTCGTAGTCGCCGAGCGCGAACGAGGCCACCGTGTTGGCCCGCACGTCGGGGTAGCCGCGGGCCATCTGGCCGTGCTCGGCGAGCATCGCGCGCCGCTCGGCGTCCGGCAGCAGGTACCACTCGTAGGAGCGGACGAACGGGTACACGCAGACGTAGTCGCGCGGGCGCTCGTCGGCCAGGAAGGCCGGGATGTGGGACTTGTTGAACTCGGCCGGGCGGTGCAGCGCCATGTTCGACCAGACCGGCTCCAGCGCCCGGCCGAGGCCGGTGCGGCGGAAGCGGTTGTACGCCTCCTGGAGGTCGTCGGAGTCGGCGGCGTGCCACCAGACCAGGATGTCGGCGTCCGCGCGCAGACCGGAGACGTCGTACGTGCCGCGCACGGTCACGTCCTTGGCGTCCAGCTGGGCGAACAGCTCGTCCACCTCGGCGGCCAGCGCGGTGCGGTCCTCGGGCAGGGCGCCCTTGAGCTTGAACACCGACCACATGGTGTAGCGGATGACCTGGTTCAGGTCGCGCGCCTTCTTCTTCTCGGGCCGCTGCTCCGGCTCCCGCTCAACGCTCTCAGTCATGCGCCCATTGTCCTCTCCGTGGAACCTTCCCCGGTCGCCGGGGTCAACAGTCCGTCGACGGCCGCCGCGGCCGCCGCGGCCGATCCGATGCACGCCGGAATGCCCACCCCGTCGTACGCGGCGCCGCACAGCGCCAGCGCGCCCACCCGCCCCGCCGCGGCCCGTACCCGGGCCACCCGGTCCAGGTGCCCCACCGGGTACTGCGGCAGCCCCGCCGAGAACCGGGAGACGAAGGTGTCGTACGGCCGGGCGGTCAGCCCGATCGCCTCCTCCAGGTCGGCGAGCGACCGTGCCACCAGCTCCTCGTCCGGCAGCCCCAGCGCCTCCTCCTCGCGGTACCGGCCCAGCGAGGTGCGCAGCAGGAACGCGTCCGGCGCGGAACGCTCCAGCCAGCCCCACTTGTTGGAGGAGAAGGTCGAGGCCTTGATCCGCCGCCCGTCCACCGGCGGCACCAGGAAGCCGCTGCCGCTCGGGAGCTCGGCCAGGTCGGCGCGGCGGAAGGCCAGGGTCACCAGGGCCATGCCCGCGTACTCGACGGCGTCCAGTTCGGCGGCGGCCGCCGGGGCGTCCTCGCGCAGCAGCCGGGCCGCGGCGGGGGCCGGGACGGCCAGCACCACGGCGTCCGCGTGCAGCGCCTCACCGCCCGTCACCACCCGCCAGCCGTCGGGGGTGCGGCGCAGTTCGTCCACCGGGGCGTCGGTGCGCAGGTCCACGCCCGCCTTCACGCAGGCCTCGGCGACCGCGCCGGGCAGGGTGCCGAGGCCGCCGCGCAGGCCCTGGAAGACCGGGGTGCCGACCACCTTCGGCCGGGAGGCCAGCTCGTGCACGCCGTCGACCAGCGAGCCGCCGTCGCGCGCGATGGACAGCAGCTGCGGCACGGCGGCGCGCAGCGAGATCTCCTCGGCGCGGCCGGCGTAGACGCCGCCGAGGAGCGGTTCGACCAGCCGGTCCACCACTTCCTGGCCCAGCCGGTCGGCGACGTAGCGGCCGATCGCGACGTCCTCGCCGACCTCGGTGGTCCGCTCGTTGCGGGCCCGCTCCAGCCCCTCGTCGCTCAGCACCCCGGAGGCGGCCAGCGCCGCGAGGTCGCCGGGGACGCCCATCACCTGCCCGCCGGGCAGTGGCCGCAGCGCGCCGCGGGTCCAGATCGCGGCCTTGGCGGTGGTCGGCGGCTCCAGTTCCGCGCCGAGCCCGACCGCCCGCGCCAGGTCCACCGCCTCCGGCCGCCGGGCCAGCACCGACTCGGCCCCGAGGTCCACCCGGACCCCGCCGACCTCGCCGCCCCACAGCTTCCCGCCGACCCGCCCGGACGCCTCCAGCACCGTCACCCGCGCCCGCGCCGGCCCGCCGGCCGCCCCGCTCAGGAAGGCGGCCGCAGCCAGCCCCGCGATCCCACCACCGACGACGACGACCCGTGCTTCCGACATGCTCCGCAGTCTCGCAGGTCCTTACACCGGACCTTCAATCCGCTGCACGCTTCGCCCGCTTCCAGCGGGACACGAGGCGGTCGAGATCGATGACGACCGGAAACGGCACCGGACGCTCCAGTTTGGCCCGAAAGATCCCGGCAGGGGCGTAGGCAGCGGTTGCCTGATCCAGCTCGTAGACGTGTACGACGGGCAGGCCGTCCTCATCCTCGACGATCCAGTAGTGCGGAATCCCGGCTTCGGCGTACTTGCGGAACTTGACCGTGCGGTCGCGGTGCACGGACTCCGGCGACACGACCTCGATGACGAGCAGTACATCGGCCGGGTCATACCGCGTGCGGTCGGGGTCGGGCTCCGCGGTCACGACCATCACGTCCGGCTCCGGACGGTTGAGCCGGTCAAGCTTGATCGCGATCTCACGCTCCGGCCACATCCCGTCCGGCACAAGACCTTCCAGCGCCGTGTTCAGTCCCGATACGACCCAACTGTGCCAAGGACGCTGAGGGGACATCATGAAGACCAGTGCTCCATCGATCAGTTCGGTGTGCCGCGGCGCCTGCGGCAAGTGGTCGAGGTCGTCTGCGATCCAACCCTCGACTCTGGGCGCGTACATCCAGTCCGGCAGCTCGCTCATGCCCTCAAGATAGCGAGTGGGGGGAGAGGCCGGACCGCCACTTAACCTATGTGCCATGGAACCGATCGTGGTGAGCGCGTGTCTGGCCGGCGTCCCCTGCCGGTACGACGGGCGGGCGAAGACCTCCGAGGGCGCCGTGCGGCTGGTCGAGGAGGGGCGGGCCGTGGTGGTGTGCCCGGAGGGGGCGGGCGGGCTGCCGACGCCGCGGCCGCCGGCGGAGATCGTGGGCGGGGACGGCGCGGACGTGCTGGACGGGCGGGCCCGGGTGGTGGACGCCACCGGGGCGGACTGCACCGCGGAGTTCGTGGCCGGCGCCCGGGCGGCGCTCGCCGCCGCCGAGGAGGCCGGGGCCCGGCGGGCGGTGCTGATGGCCCGCAGCCCGTCCTGCGGCTGCGGGCAGGTGTACGACGGGACGTTCACCGGGGAGCTGCGCCCCGGTGACGGCGTGACGGCGGCGCTGCTGCGCCGGGCCGGGATCGAGGTCACGGCCGGGTAGTGGCGGGCCCCCGGAGCCGGGGGCCCGCCACCGCGGGGTCAGCGCGCGCTGGCCTCGTGGACGAAGGCGACGAGGCGGCTGAGCGCGTCCGGGTCCATGGACGGCAGCACGCCGTGGCCGAGGTTGAAGATGTGGCCGCTGGTGCCGAGTGCCTGGGCGGCGTGCAGCACCTCGCGGGCCTTGGTCTCCACGACCTTGGTCGGCGCGAACAGCACCGCCGGGTCGAGGTTGCCCTGGAGGCCCTTGCCCGGGCCGACCCGCTCGGCGGCGACGTTCAGCGGCACCCGCCAGTCGACGCCGACGATGTCCGCGCCGGCCTGGCCCATCAGGCCGAGCAGTTCGCCGGTGCCGACGCCGAAGTGGATCCTCGGCACCCCGTAGTGGGCGACGGAGTCGAAGACCTTGGCGCTGGACGGCATCACCGAGCGGCGGTAGTCGTCCGGCGCGAGCGCGCCGACCCAGGAATCGAACAGCTGGACCGCCGAGGCGCCGGCCTCGATCTGCACCTTGAGGAAGGCCGAGGTGATGTCCGCGAGCCGGTCCACCAGGGCGGCCCACAGCTCGGGCTGCCCGTACATCATGGCCTTGGTGTTCTCGTGGTTCTTGGACGGGCCGCCCTCGACCAGGTAGCTGGCCAGCGTGTACGGGGCGCCGGCGAAGCCGATCAGCGGGGTCTCGCCGAGCTCGTCCACGAGCAGGCCGACGGCCTCGGTGATGTAGGGGACGTCGTCGGGCTCCAGCGGGCGCAGCCGCTTCAGGTCCTCGACGGTGCGGATCGGGTCGGCGATGACCGGGCCGATGCCGGGCTTGATGTCGACGTCGATGCCGACGGCCTTGAGCGGCACCACGATGTCGCTGAAGAAGATCGCCGCGTCCACCTTGTGCCGGCGCACCGGCTGGAGGGTGATCTCCTTGACCAGCTCGGGCCGCATGCAGGACTCCAGCATGGGGATGCCCTCGCGGACCTTCAGGTACTCGGGCAGCGAGCGGCCGGCCTGGCGCATGAACCACACCGGGGTGTGCGGCACCGGCTCGTGCCGGCAGGCCCGCAGGAACGCCGAGTCGTGCGCGGCGCCGCGACGCTCGGGAGTGGTCGGGCCGTCGTGGTGGGCCGTGGTGTCTGCCGTTGTCTCGCTCACGCGTCAAATCTTCGCACGCGTGCCGGGCCCGGTTTCCCGGCCGGTCTCGTGGGTTCCTCCAAGATCTGCCCGGGTTTTGCCGTTCCGGCACGCCGCTGGGAGAGAAGTTGCGGCGATAACCCCGGTCTTCGACCTAGTCTTCGGGTCATGGCAGCGGTCGGAGGGCACCCCGCGCAGGGTGGCGGAGCAGGTGGTGGAGCGGGTCGCGAGGGGGCGCCGAGCGAGTTCCGGGCGGCGGTGGCGGCCCTGGACGGGGCCCGTTTGCGGCCCGAGGTGCAGCTCTCCCCCGCGCCGGCGCCGCGCCGGCTGGCCCCGTACTCGTTCGCGGTGACCGCCGCGGTCGAGGTGGACGGCGAGGAGCTGGCGGACGGCCGGCTGGTGCTGCTGTACGACCCGGCCGGGCAGGAGGCCTGGAACGGGGAGTTCCGGGTGGTGACGATGACCCGGGCCGAGCTGGAGCCGGAGATGGCCGGCGACCCGATGCTCTCCGAGGTCGGCTGGGCGTGGCTGCTGGACTCCCTGCAGGCGCACGGCGCCGGGTACGCGGAGCCGTCCGGCACGGTGTCCCTGGCCGCCTCCCAGTACTTCGGGGGTCTGGCGGACCGCCCGTCCTCGACCGAGATCGAGATCCGGGCCTCCTGGACGCCGGCCGACGGCCGCTTCGAGCGGCACCTGGCGGCCTGGGCGGACCTGCTGTGCGTCAGCGCCGGCCTGCCGCCGGCCGCTCCGGCCGCGCAGGGACCGGCCGAGGTTCCTTCACTCGGTGGGGTGGTCCCGATGCCGGCGCGGCGACGCCCCCGGTCGCACTGACGGGTGGTGTGCGGCCCCGGCGGCACCCCGGGGCCGGACGCCACCCCCAGGGCTGACGGAGTGTGACTTCGGACCCGCTCTGCGTCAATTCATCGGTCGATACCGACCGATTGGCATCGAATCTGATCGATTTTGTGCGAATACCAGGCATGTCGCATCAATCATTTGCGCGATTTGTCCGTATTGTTACTCACTAGATCGTGATCTTTCGCTAAAGCCGGGCACGGATGCTGCCGAAGCAGACTGTGACCCTTTCCGAACGCGGAACACTCCGACCGCCCCCATCGGGGTTCCGTCCGCCACTCCCCGCAGGAGGCCTGGTGTCGGTCCTTCTTGAGCACCCCGCAAACGTGGTCGCCTACCGGCCGACCAAGCCCACCGCCATGGTGGTCATCGCCGATCCCCGCGTCCGAAACACCGTCACCCGCCACCTGTGGGCCCTCGGCGTCCGGGACGTGATCGAGGTGTCCTCGATCGCCGAGGCCCGCCCCCGGGTGTCCACACCGCGCGACATCTGCGTCGCCGACGTGCATCTTCCGGACGGCTCCGGGCTGACCATCCTCGCCGAGACCCGCGCCGCGGGCTGGCCCAACGGCCTGGCGCTGTCCGCCGCCGACGACATCGGCGCGGTCCGCAGCGCGCTGGCCGGCGGCGTCAAGGGATACGTGGTGACCGGCACCCGGACGAACGTCGCGATGCCGGGCCGCCCGGGCCTGCCGCTCGGCGCCGCCGGGCTGGCCGGCCGGATGCGCCGCCCCGGGATGCCGGGCATGCCGGGCGCGTCCGGTGCGCCGGGCGCCCCCGGAGCCCCTGGTGCGCCGGGCGCGCAACAGGCCGCCTACCGCGAGCTCTCCGGCCGCGAGGTCGAGGTCCTGCGGCTGGTCGCCGAAGGGCAGTCCAACAAGGCGATCGGCGTGGCCATGGGCCTGTCGGCACTGACCGTCAAGAGCCACCTCGCCCGGATCGCCCGCAAGCTGGGCACCGGCGACCGCGCCGGGATGGTCGCGGTCGCGCTGCGCACCGGCATCATCCACTGAGCCGGGCGCTCCGGACCGCTGCGGCGGCCGAGGAGGAACGTTTCCTCCTCGGCCGCCGCACCGCTGTTCCGGGGAGCCCCTGGCGCACGGATCCGGCCCCGGGGACGGGCGGGCGGCTCCGCGGGCGATCAACAGTCTGACCAGTCCGACAACACTCCCGGTCGCGAGGACCGTCGTACCCTTGGGGGGTGACCGACGCCGTAGCAGCCATCCCAGAAGAAGCAGCCCCGGTCCCGCTCCTCGAGCCGAGGGAGGGGATCCCGCCCGTGGTGGCGGACGAGCAGGCGCTGTCCGCCGTCGTCGCCGCCTTCGCCGCGGGCGACGGACCGGTGGCCGTCGACGCCGAACGGGCCTCCGGCTACCGCTACGGGCAGCGCGCCTACCTCATCCAGCTGCGCCGCGCGGGTTCCGGCTCCGCCCTGATCGACCCGATCGCCTGCCCGGACCTCAGCGCGCTCGGCCGGGCCGTCGAGGACGCCGAGTGGGTGGTCCACGCGGCCTCCCAGGACCTGCCCTGCCTGTCCGAGGTCGGCATGAGACCCCGGCGCCTGTTCGACACCGAGCTGGCCGGGCGGATCGCCGGCTTCGCCCGGGTCGGCCTCGGGCCGATGACCGAGAACGTGCTGGGGCTGAGCCTGGCCAAGGAGCACTCCGCGGTCGACTGGTCCACCCGCCCGCTGCCCGAGCCGTGGCTGCGCTACGCCGCTCTGGACGTCGAGGTGCTGGTCGAGCTGCGCGACGCACTCGAACGGGAGCTGGACGCCCAGGGCAAGCTCGGCTGGGCGATGGAGGAGTTCGCCTCGATCGCCGCCGCGCCGCGCCCCGCCCCGCGCACCGACCCGTGGCGCCGCACCTCCCAGCTGCACAAGGTCCGCCGCCGCCGTCAGCTGGCCGTGGTGCGCGAGCTGTGGCTCGTCCGCGACCGGATGGCGCAGGACCGCGACGTCTCCCCCGGCCGGGTCCTCGCGGACGCGGCCATCGTCAACGCCGCGCTGGCCATGCCGCTGAACATCGCCGCCCTGCAGGCCGTCCAGGGCTTCGGCCCCCGGGTGCACCGGCGCCAGCTGGAGCAGTGGCTCGCGGCCGTGCAGCGCGCCCGGGAGATCCCTGAGAGCATGCTGCCGCCGTCCACCGCGCCGCACGACGGACCGCCGCCGCCGCGGGCCTGGGCCGAGAAGGACCCGGTGGCCGCCGCCCGGCTGTCCGGCGCGCGCGGCGCGATCGCCGAGCTGGCCGAGCGGTACCACGTGCCGGCCGAGAACCTGATCACCCCGGACCTGGTCCGGCGGGTCTCCTGGGCGCCGCCGGCCGATCCGGACCCGGAGACCGTGGCCGCCGCGCTGCGCGGGCTCGGCGCCCGGCAGTGGCAGGTGGACCTGGTGGCGCCGGCGGTGGCGGCCGCGTTCGCCGCCGCGGCCGCGGCCACGGCGGGCTGACAGGCCGACAGCGGGAAGGGGATGTCATCCGTACGGGTGACATCCCCTTCGTCGCACCCGGGAACGGCGCCGCTGGTCGGACGGCCGGGAACGTGTCGGGGGACACATGGTCGGATCCCTCCGAGAGGCCTGGGCAGGTTGGTTACCGGCGGGTAGCATGGCCGTGGAGCGGCGCCGCTCGGGTCTTCGACGGCGGCAGCCTGCCCACCTCGAAATGTTGGTCCCTGGGAGGAGAGCCCCCGTGCCTCGTACCGCGAGGGACGTCGTCTTCGTCGATGGCGTCCGCACCCCGTTCGGCAAGGCCGGCCCGAAGGGCATCTACCACGAGACCCGCGCCGACGACCTGGTCGTCAAGTGCATCCGGGAACTCGTGCGCCGTAACCCGAGCCTGCCCGTCGAGCGCATCGACGAGGTCGCCGTCGCGGCCACCACCCAGATCGGCGACCAGGGCCTGACCATCGGGCGCACCGCCGCCCTGCTGGCCGGCCTGCCGAAGTCCGTCCCCGGCTACGCGATCGACCGCATGTGCGCCGGTGCGCTGACCGCCGTGACCACCACCGCCGGCGGCATCGCCTTCGGCGCGTACGACGTGGTCGTGGCCGGCGGTGTCGAGCACATGGGCCGCCACCCGATGGGCGAGGGCGTCGACCCGAACCCGCGCTTCGTCTCCGAGAAGCTGGTCGACGAGTCCGCCCTGTTCATGGGCATGACCGCGGAGAACCTGCACGACCGGTTCCCGCACCTGACCAAGGAGCGCTGCGACGCCTACGCCGTGCGCTCCCAGGAGAAGGCCGCCAAGGCGTACGCCAACGGCGACATCCAGCCCGACCTGGTGCCGATCTCGATCCGCAACACCAACCCGGAGGTCGGCGAGACCGGCTGGGGCCTGGCCACCGTGGACGAGCCGATGCGCCCGGGCACCACCATGGAGTCCCTGGCGGGCCTCAAGACCCCGTTCCGCCCGCACGGCAACATCACCGCGGGCAACTCGGCCGGTCTGAACGACGGCGCCACCGCCTCGCTACTGGCCGCCGAGGACGTCGCCGAGGAGCTCGGCCTCCCGGTCAAGATGCGCCTGGTCTCCTACGCCTTCGCCGGCGTGGAGCCCGAGGTCATGGGCATCGGCCCGGTGCCGGCCACCGAGAAGGCCCTGGCCAAGGCCGGTCTGACCATCGACGACATCCAGGCCTTCGAGGTCAACGAGGCCTTCGCCGTCCAGGTGCTGGCCTTCCTCGACCACTACGGCATCGCGGACGACGACGAGCGCGTCAACCCGTACGGCGGGGCCATCGCCTTCGGCCACCCGCTGGCCTCCTCGGGCGTTCGCCTGATGAACCAGCTGGCCCGCCGCTTCGAGCAGCGCCCGGACGTCCGCTACGGCCTCACCACGATGTGCATCGGGTTCGGCATGGGTGCGACCGTCATCTGGGAGAACCCGCACTTCGAGGGTGGTAAGTGAGCATGAGCAACACCACTGAGCTGCTCCAGCACGGCGCCGAGCTGTTCCCGGGCGAGGTCGTCACGACCGCCCACGTGCGCCACCTCGACCTGCCGCTGCAGGCCGGCAAGCTGGCCCTGATCACCCTGGACAACGGCTTCGACCACACCAAGCCGACCACCTTCGGCCCGGGCTCGCTGCTCAAGCTGGACGCGGCGCTGGACCAGGTCGAGGCCGAGGCGGCCGAGGGCCGGATCGTCGGTGCCGCGATCACCGGCAAGCCGTTCATCTTCGCGGTCGGCGCCGACCTCAAGGGCGTCGAGCTGCTCAAGGAGCACGCGGACGCGCTGGCCATCGGCAAGGGCGGCCACGAGGTCTTCAAGCGGATCGGCGCGCTGCCCGTCCCGACCTTCGCCTTCTACAACGGCGCGGCGATGGGCGGCGGCGTCGAGGTCGGCCTGCACTGTGACTACCGCACGGTCTCGGCGGGCGTCCCGGCCTTCTCGCTGCCCGAGGTCTTCCTCGGCCTCGTCCCCGGCTGGGGCGGCTGCACCATCCTGCCGAACCTGGTGGGTGCCGGTAAGGCCGTCAAGGTCATCGTCGAGAACTCGATGAACCAGAACAAGCAGCTCAAGGGCAAGGACGTGTTCGAGCTGGGGATCGCCGACGCGATCTTCGAGCCGGCCGACTTCCTGGAGCAGTCGCTGCTCTGGGCCGCCAAGGTCGTCAAGGGCGACGTCGTCGTCGAGCGCGAGGCGATCGACCGCGGCAAGGCCTGGGACGACGCCGTCCTCTGGGGCCGCATGGTCGCCGACGGCAAGGTGCACGGCGCCGCCCCGGCCGCCTACAAGGCGCTGGACATCATCGCCGCCGCCAAGGACTTCGACCTGGCGGACAAGGCGAGCCTGCAGGCCGGCTTCGACGCCGAGGACGCGGCCCTGGCCGACCTCATCATGAGCGGCGAGCTGCGCAGCGGCATCTACGCCTTCAACCTGGTGCAGCGCCGGGCCAAGCGCCCGGTCGGCGCGCCGGACAAGTCGCTGGCCCGCCCGGTCACCAAGGTCGGCGTCGTCGGCGCCGGCCTGATGGCCTCTCAGCTGGCGCTGCTGTTCGCCCGCCGTCTGGAGGTGCCGGTGGTCCTCACCGACATCGACCAGGAGCGCGTCGACAAGGGCGTCGGCTACGTCCACGCCGAGATCGACAAGCTGCTCGGCAAGGGCCGGATCGGCCAGGACAAGGCCAACCGCCTCAAGGGCCTGGTCTCCGGCTCGCTGGACAAGGCCGCCGCCTTCGGCGACGCGGACTTCGTCATCGAGGCCGTGTTCGAGGAGATGGGCGTCAAGCAGACCGTCTTCGCGGACCTGGAGAACGTGGTCTCGCCGACCTGCGTGCTGGCGACCAACACCTCCTCGCTGTCGGTCACCGAGATGGCCTCGAAGCTGAAGCACCCCGAGCGGGTCGTCGGCTTCCACTTCTTCAACCCGGTCGCGATCCTGCCGCTGCTGGAGATCGTCCGCGGCGACGGCACCGACGACGCCTCGCTGGCCACCGCCTTCGCGGTGTCGAAGAAGCTGAAGAAGACCTCGGTCCTGTGCAAGGACCGCCCGGCGTTCGTGGTGAACCGGATCCTGACCCGCTTCATGGGCGAGATCCAGAACATCATCGACGAGGGCACCCCGATCGCCGACGTCGAGAAGGCCGTCGAGCCGCTCGGCCTGCCGATGTCCCCGATCGTGCTGCTGGAGCTGGTCGGCCCGGCCATCGCCCTGCACGTCTCGGAGACCCTGGCCGGCGCCTTCCCGGAGCGGTTCACCGTCTCCGAGAACCTCGCCGAGGTGGTCAAGGCCGGCAAGCGCGGCTTCTACACCTGGACGGACGGCCGGCAGGTCCTCGACCCCGAGGTGCTCGCACTGCTGACCTTCGGCGACTCGGTGCTCACCGAGGAGCAGGTCCGTGCCCGCTCCCTGGAGGCCGTGGCGCAGGAGATCGGCCTGATGCTGGAGGAGGGTGTCGTCGCCGAGGCGCAGGACATCGACCTCTGCATGATCACCGGTGCCGGCTGGCCCTTCCACCTGGGCGGGATCACCCCGTACCTGGACCGTGAGGGCATCTCGGAGCGGGTGAACGGCAAGCCCTTCCTCGCCCCCGGCGTGGCCTCGGTGCCCGCGTAACGCACGGCCCGCTGTACACGGAGGAGCCCCGGTGACCGAGTGGTCACCGGGGCTCCTCGGTGTGTACGGGGGTGACGCCGTGCGGGCCGTGTACGGGGGCGGCCCAGGCACGGGCCGTGTACAGGGGCGACCCGGGCACGGGCCGTGTACGGACGTCTCAGTGCTTGAGGCGGTAGACCACGGTGTCGGCGAAGACGCCGACCATCTCGTAGTGGGTGTCCAGCAGGTTCTCGATCCGCGGGACCATGACCGGCTGGTACGGGGCGATGCCGGAGTCGTCGACCACGACCTCGGGCAGGCCGTCGGCCAGCTCCTTGTCGAAGGTCTGCCAGGCGTTGGAGACGCTGAACTGCTCGCCGACGTTCTGGTTGCCGTCCTTGCCGCCGCTGTAGTTGGTGAGGAAGCCGGCCGTCAAGTAGCGGGTGGCGGGCTTGCGGTCGGCCAGCCAGTACAGCTCGGGGTGCATGCCCCAGACCAGCAGGCGGTCCTTGGGGGTGGTCTGGGCGGCGACGGCGGTGGCGACCTCGGTGGTGCGGTTGAGCCGCTCCCCCGGCCAGGCCAGCGCCAGGCACCAGAACACCGTGGCGGCGGCCGTGGTGTACACCAGGACGGGCTTCCAGCGGACCGCCGAGGTGGCCACCGCCCCGGTGCCCAGCAGCACCAGCGGCGGCATCAGCTGGAGGTAGTAGTGGCCGAAGAAGTGGAAGCCCACGCTGACCGCCACCAGCGAGGACAGCAGCCAGACCCAGAGGTCGGTGGTCGAGCCGTGCTCCTCGCCGGCCACCGGCAGCGGGCGGTGCCGGTGCTTGAGCCAGAGCCGGCGCCCGACCGGGAGCAGGAAGCCCAGGCCGGCCACGGCCAGGATGGCCGAGTTGCCGAGCGCCCGGCCGAGCATCTGGAGCCAGGCGCCGCCGAAGGAGGCGTAGTCGCCGCTGCCGGTGACCACCCAGAAGAGGAAGCCCTTGGGCTTGGTGAGGATCACCGCGACCAGCGCTATCGGCAGGGTGAAGCCGAACCCGATCTTGAACAGCGCGGGCGGCCAGCGCACCCCGCGCCGACGGGCGTCCTGGAACAGCATCCAGAGCACCGGCAGCAGCACGGCGCCGCCGGTCTGCTTGGTCAGTGAGCACAGGGCGACCGCGATGCCCGCGGCCAGCCAGCGGCGCCGTTCGGCGTACCGGAAGGCGGCCACCATGGCGGGCAGCATGAAGACCTCGAAGGTCGCCGCCTGGGTGTCCTCCGGGGAGAGCCCGATGGAGACCAGCAGGTAGAGCAGTCCGGCCCCGGCCCCGGCCCGGTTGCCCCAGCGGCCGCGGGCGATCGAGGCCAGCAGGATCGCGGTGACCAGGTGGGCCACCACGGCCAGGGTGCGCAGCGGCCAGAGCGAGGCGGAGCCGAAGACCGCGAAGCAGGCCTGGTAGAGCCAGGGCAGCAGCGGCGGCTTGCGGTCCACCACGGTGTCGTACAGCACTCCGCCGTCCGCGAGCATCCGGGCCTGGGTGGCCAGGAAGCCCTCGTCCGGGCTCCAGACGGGCCGGGCGAAGGAGGGGATGTGGGTGAGCAGGGCGACCAGCGCGAGCACCGGCACCAGCCTGGTCCAGTACCCGGCCAGCACATGGGTACGGACGCGCTCGGGCAGGCGCTCGGCCAGTCCGGTGAGGCGGAGGCGGGTGGGGGTCGGCACGGGTGACAACCTACCCGGCGGGATCGGCGCGGGTGGCGCCGGTCCCGCCTTTCGGTGGGATTGTCAGCTTGTTTCGTGACGAACTGTTACGAAGTTACGACAAACGGTCGTCGACGAAACGGCGACCGGTCCGCCCGGGCGGCCTCCGGTCAGGCCTTGACCGGCGCCGTGTCCAGCTTGGCGACCAGAGCCGTCACCTTTCGGGCGATGTCCGGGGCGTTCAGGCCGATCTCGGCCAGGATCTCGGCCCGGCTGGCGTGGTCCAGGAACTCCTGCGGGATGCCGAAGTCGCGCACCGGCAGGTCCACGTCCGCGTCCCGCAGCGCCTGCGCCACGGCCGCGCCGACGCCGCCCACCCGGCCGTTGTCCTCGATCGTGACGACCACCCGGTGCTCGGCGGCCAGGCCCGGCAGGGCCGCGTCCACCGGCTTGACCCAGCGCGGGTCCACCACGGTGGCGGTGACGCCCTGGGCGGCCAGCAGGTCGGCGACCTCCAGGCTGGTGGGGGCCATCGCACCGACCGAGACGATCAGCACGTCCGCGCGGTGGGCACCGGAGGGCTCCTCGGCGGCGCGCAGCACGTCCATGCCGCCGATCCGGCCGACCGCGGGGACGGCCGGGCCGACCGTGCCCTTGGAGTAGCGGACCACGGTCGGGGCGTCCTCGACCTCGACGGCCTCGCGCAGCTGGGCGCGGACCTGCTCGGCGTCGCGCGGGGCGGCCAGCCGCAGGCTCGGGATGATCTGCAGCATCGACATGTCCCACATGCCGTTGTGCGAGGCGCCGTCGTCACCGGTGACCCCGGCCCGGTCCAGGACGAAGGTGACGCCCAGCTTGTGCAGGGCGACGTCCATCAGGACCTGGTCGAAGGCCCGGTTCAGGAAGGTCGCGTAGACCGCGAACACCGGGTGCAGGCCGTTGGTGGCCAGGCCGGCGGCGCTGGTGACGGCGTGCTGCTCGGCGATGCCGACGTCGAAGATGCGGTCCGGGAAGGCCTCGGCGAACGGGGCCAGACCCACCGGGTGGAGCATGGCGGCGGTGATGCCGACGATGTCCTCGCGCTCGTGGCCGAGGGCGACCATCTCCTCCGCGAAGACCGAGGTCCAGCTCCGCCCGCCGCCGCTCGTGATCGGCAGGCCGGTCTCCGGGTGGATCTTGCCGACCGCGTGGAAGCGGTCCTCGTCGTTGTTCTCGGCGGCGTGGTAGCCGCGGCCCTTCTCGGTGAGGCAGTGCACGATCACCGGGCCGCCGAAGCCGCGCGCCTTGGTCAGCGCGGACTCCAGGGCGGTCAGGTCGTGGCCGTCGATCGGGCCGATGTACTTGAGGCCGAGGTCCTCGAACATGCCCTGCGGGGCGATGAAGTCCTTGAGACCCTTCTTGGCGCCGTGCAGCGTCTCGAACAGCTGCTGGCCGACCACCGGGGTGCGCTGGAGCGCGTCCTTGCCCCAGGACAGGAAGCGCTCGTAGCCCTGGGTGGTGCGCAGGGTGGCGAGGTGGTTGGCCAGGCCGCCGATGGTCGGCGAGTAGGAGCGCTCGTTGTCGTTGACGACGATGACGAGCGGGCGGTCCTTGGCGTCGGCGATGTTGTTGAGCGCTTCCCAGGCCATGCCGCCGGTGAGCGCGCCGTCGCCGATCACCGCGACGACCGGGTCGTTCTTGCCCAGGATCTGGTTGGCCTTGGCCAGGCCGTCGGCGTACGAGAGGACGGTGGAGGCGTGCGAGTTCTCGATCACGTCGTGCTCGGACTCGGCGCGGGACGGGTAGCCGGACAGGCCGCCCTTCATCCGCAGCCGGGAGAAGTCCTGGCGGCCGGTGAGCAGCTTGTGGACGTAGCTCTGGTGGCCGGTGTCGAAGAGGATCCGGTCGCGCGGCGAGTCGAAGACCCGGTGCAGCGCGATGGTGAGCTCCACCACGCCGAGGTTGGGGCCGAGGTGGCCGCCCGTCTTCGAGACCTCGGTCACCAGGAAGGTCCGGATCTCCTGGGCCAGCGCGGCCAGCTGTCCGGGCGTGAGCCGGTCGAGATCGCGCGGTCCCCGAATGCGGGTCAGCAGGGCCACCCGTTCCTCCTCGTTCAGTGTTCGCGGACCACGGACGGTCCGGCGGGCGTCGCTGCCCGTCCCGGCGGCAGGCCGACGGTCCCGGCCGGTGCCGACCGGTCGAGTCTAATGTCCGCCTCCCGGACACCGAGCGGCGCGCCCGGTGCCACCGCTCGGTTGCCGCCATTCCAGGAGGTCGGACGGGGGAGCCGGGTCATACCGAATTGACGCACTGGCGTTCGATCGCGCTTGCGCCGGGCCCGCCGGCCCGCTCGTGCCACCGGAGCCGGCGATGACCACGAACACCCCCTAGGGACGGCCCAGCGCGCCGGACTCCCCCATCTCGCTCATCACCAGGGCCAGCGCGCCGAGCACCTCGGCCCGGCCGCCGAGGGTGCCGGGGACGACCGAGAGCTGACGGGCCGCGCTCGGGATCGCGTAGCGGGCCACCGAGTCCCGGATCGGGGAGAGCACCAGCTCACCGGCCTCGGCGAGGTCCCCGCCGAGGATCACCCGGCGGGGGTTCAGCAGGTTGCAGAGGGTGGCGACGCCGGTGCCGATCTGCCGGCCCGCGTCGGCGATCACCCGGCGGCAGCCGAGGTCGCCCTGCTGGGCCAGCTCGACCACCCGCGGCAGGCTGAGGTCCGGGCCGAGGGTGGGGAGGAGCAGCGAGAGGAGGTAGCGGGAGCCGACGAAGGTCTCCAGGCAGCCGCGGTTGCCGCAGCGGCAGACCGGCCCGGCCTCGTCCAGGGTGATGTGCCCGATCTCACCCGCGGTGCCGCCCGGGCCGCGGTAGATCTGGCCGTTCACCACCAGCCCGGCGCCGACGCCGCTGGCCACCTTGATGTAGGCGAGGTCGCTCAGCCCCCGGCCGGCGCCCCAGACCAGCTCGCCGAGCGCGCCCAGGTTGGCGTCGTTGTCCACGTGCACCGGCATGCCGAGCCGCTCGGCCAGCTCCCGGCCCGGGGCGATGCCCGTCCAGCCGGGCAGGATCGCGGTGGAGCCGAGCGCGCCGGTCTCCACGTCGATCGGGCCGGGCACGCCGAGGCCGACGCCGATCACCTTGTCGGGGCGGAACCCGGCCTGTGCCAGCAGCCGCTCGACCATCGCCTCCGCGCGGTCGAAGCCCTGCTGGGCGGAGACGTCGACGTCGATCGGGGCGCTCTCCTCGGCCAGCACCCGGTGGGCCAGGTTGCCGACCGCGACCCGCAGGTGGGTGTGGCCGAAGTCGATGCCGACCACGATGCCGGCGTCCCCGCTGAGCGAGACGCTGCGGGCGCGGCGGCCGCCGGAGGAGGTGTCGGCGACCACGACGGTGCCGCTCTCCTTCAACTCCCGCACGATGTTGGACACGGTGGCCGCGGACAGTCCGGTGCCGCGGGCGATCTCGGCCTGGGTCAGCGAGCCGGCCATCCGTACCGCGCGGAGCACCCGTTCCAGGTTCGCCCGGTGCAGCGAGGACTGCGAGCCCGGTGTGTCCGTCGACATGATCCACCCTCCCAGGGCGGGGACCCCTCCGCCGGGTGTCCCCTTCAACTCCTGAAGGGTAAGGCCCGGGGGCCCGCGCGGGGGTTCCGGGCGGGGCGGGCGGGAGCACCGGGGAGGCGCGCACCGCGGGCGGGCGGCGCGGGCCGAGGGCGCCGGCGCCGGGGCGTGGGGGCGCGGTGATCGGCGGGTGAAGGTGTTGCACGGCCTGGACCTGCGGGGACGGCCAACGGCCGTCCTGGCAGCGGCCGAAAATGACGCACCACTAGCATGGGTGCCACTTATCACCGTCCCAGCCGGGCCGTGGACGGCACCGGCAGGGGGACGCTTCCAGACATGACGGGGAATCAGATGGCAGGGGATCACCCTACGCCGGGGGCAGGCGAAGCGCCCGGCAGCGGCCCGCAGGACAATCGGGGCGTCTCGTTCGGGCGCCCGCCGGGCGGCGGTGTGGATCCGGCCGCCGTCGCGGACCAGATGACGCAGCTCGACGGCGCCGCCGTCCCGGGCCAGGCCCCCGGCCCGGTCGTGCCGGGTCCGGTCGCGCCGGGTCCGGTCGCGCCCGCCGGGCCGCCGCCCGCCCAGCCGCCGGCACCGCCCGCGCAGCCGCCCGTCGGCAGCCCGGAGTACGCGGCGTACGCGCCGACCGCAGCCGGCGGGTTCCCCACCCAGGCCCCGCCGCCGCCCGGCGCGCCGGTCGGTCCGTACGACCCGGTCCCCGGCGCGTACGGCGCCCCGGACGCCGGGCAGGCCTACAACGCCGGCGGCTACAACTACCCGCCGCAGGGCGGGTACAGCTACCCCGTCGCGCCCGTCGCGCCCAAGCAGCGCAACCCCGTGATGCTGTGGGGCGGGATCATCGGCGGTGTGCTGGCGATCTCGATCGTGGTCGCCCTGGTCGTCCTGCTCAAGGACCCCAAGCCCGCCCCCGACCCGGCGCCGGGCCCGGTCGCCGCCGACAGCGGCGGCACCAGCAGCGGCGGGACCGGTGACGGCGGAACCACTCCCGGCCCCGCCCCCAAGGGCAACGCCTCCTTCAACGTCGCCTGGAGCGCCGCCAAGCCCGCCAACGCGGACAGCTCGAACCAGATGCTCGGCGTCTGGGGCACCGACAAGCTCGCCGTGCGCGTCGACAGCTCCGGCATCAGGGCCTACAACCTGACCGACGGCAAGGAGGCCTGGACGATCCCCGTCCCGGCCGGCAGCAAGGAGCTGTGCACCGCCTCCTACGGCGCCAACTCCAAGGGTGTCGCCGCCGTCTCCTTCAACACCGGTGACAGCGACTGCTCCACCGTCGGCGCCGTCGACCTCGCCCAGGGCAAGCTGCTCTGGAGCGTCAAGGTCTCGGCCGACCGGATGTCCTCGCCGACCCTCAGCGTCACCGAGAACGTGGTCGCCGTCGGCGGCAACGCGGTCGGCGCCCTGAGCATCGCCAGCGGCCAGCCGGCCTGGCAGTACCAGCCGCGCGACAAGGACTGCGTCCTGCGCGCCAAGGCGGCCGGTGCCCAGATCGCCGTCAGCGACCGCTGCTACGGCACCAGCGGCCCGAAGTCGCAGCTGGTCATCGTCAACGCCGAGACCGGCAAGGCGGCCAGCACCCCGATCACCCTCGCCGGGAACATCGAGGAGGTCGACTCGGTCGTCCAGGACAAGCCGCTGGTGCTGCTGATGTCCAACGGCCCGCAGGGCGACTACGTCCTGCCGTTCGACAAGGACAACAAGCCGGGCAACCAGATGTCCGTCAAGGAGCCCGGCTCGGACAGCCTGCGGCTCTCCGGCCAGGACGAGGCCGTCACCCGCAACGTGGTCAGCGGCACCACCCTGTACGTCCAGGTCAGCGGCACCAAGTCGGGCATCAACGCCTACGACCTGAACACCGGCAAGCGGCTGTGGTCGGCCAACTCCGGCTCGGCCAGCAATGACATGCGCCTGGTCGCCGGGACCGACAAGGACGGCAAGGTCCGCGCGGTCGTCGACCAGGGCTACAACAAGCCGGCCCGGCTGGTGACGATCTCCCCGACCGACGGCTCGCTGACCGACCTCGGCACCATGGCCATGCCGAGCAGCATGAACATCGGCAGCAGCACCTCCGAGTACCTGATCTCGGACGACGGCGCCGCCGTCTACGCCTTCCGCCGCTACAGCGCCACCGACGGTCCACTGACCAAGTGGAAGAAGTGACGCCACCGGCGTGACCACGTCGCGACCCGCACGGGCGGGGCGGGAACGGGCTGACCGCCCGGGCCCGCCCCGCCCGTGATCTTTCGGCCGCCCCGTGCGTTGGACGTGCGAGGATTCGGACCATCAGTCTGACAAAGGAGTGCAACGAGTGCCCGGCACAAACCTGACCCGTGAGGAGGCCCGCACCCGGGCCGACCTCCTCCACGTGGACGCGTACGACATCGAGCTCGACCTCGGTTCGGCCCGCGAGGGCGGCACCTTCCGGTCCACCACCGTGGTCCGGTTCACCGCCACCACCCCCGGCGCGGAGACCTTCATCGACCTCGTCGCCCCGAGCGTCGAGGAGATCACCCTCAACGGCGTGCGGCTGGACCCGGCGAGCTTCGCCGACAGCCGCATCCCGCTGCCGGGCCTCGCGGCCGAGAACGAGCTGCGGGTCGTCGCGAACTGCGAGTACACCAACACCGGTGAGGGCCTGCACCGGTTCGTCGACCCGGTCGACGGCGAGACCTACCTGTACACCCAGTTCGAGGTGCCGGACGCCCGCCGGGTCTTCGCCAACTTCGAGCAGCCCGACCTGAAGGCCGCGTTCGCGTTCACCGTGACCGCGCCGGCGGGCTGGGTCGTGGTCTCCAACTCGCCGACCCCGGAGCCGACCGGCGACGGCGACACCCGGGTCTGGACGTTCGAGCCCACCGGCCGGATCTCCAGCTACATCACCGCGCTCGTCGCGGGCCCGTACGTCGGGGTCTTCGACACCTACGAGAACGGCGAGCAGAAGGTGCCGCTGGGCGTCTACTGCCGGCCCTCGCTGCGCGAGTTCCTGGACCCGGAGGCCGTCTTCGAGGTCACCAAGCAGGGCTTCGACTACTTCCAGGAGAAGTTCGACTTCCCCTACCCGTTCGCCAAGTACGACCAGCTCTTCGTCCCGGAGTTCAACGCCGGCGCGATGGAGAACGCGGGCGCCGTCACCCTGCGCGACCAGTACGTGTTCCGCTCCAAGGTCACCGACGCCGCGTACGAGGCCCGCGCGGCGACGATCCTGCACGAGCTCGCCCACATGTGGTTCGGCGACCTCGTCACCATGGAGTGGTGGAACGACCTCTGGCTCAACGAGTCCTTCGCGACCTACGCCGAGGCGGTCTGCCAGGCCGAGGCCCCCGGCTCCAAGTGGCCGCACTCCTGGACCACCTTCGCCAACCAGATGAAGACCTGGGCGTACCGGCAGGACCAGCTGCCGTCCACCCACCCGATCATGGCGGACATCAACGACCTGGAGGACGTCCAGGTCAACTTCGACGGCATCACCTACGCCAAGGGCGCCTCGGTGCTCAAGCAGCTGGTGGCGTACGTCGGCCAGGACGCCTTCTTCCAGGGCGTGCAGGCGTACTTCAAGCGCCACGCCTGGGGCAACACCCGGCTCAGCGACCTGCTCGGCGCCCTGGAGGAGGCCAGCGGCCGCGACCTCAAGGCCTGGTCCAAGGCCTGGCTGGAGACCGCCGGCATCAACGTGCTGCGGCCCGCCGTCACCGTCAACACCGACGGTGAGATCGAGTCCTTCGCCGTCCTCCAGGAGGCCCCGGCGCTGCCCGCCGGCGCCAAGGGCGAGGCCGTGCTGCGGCCGCACCGCATCGCGATCGGCCTGTACGAGCTGAACGGCGACGCGCTGGTGCGCACCGACCGGATCGAGCTGGACGTCGACGGCCCGCGCACCGAGGTGCCCGAGCTGGTCGGCCGGCACCGCCCGGCCGTCGTGCTGCTGAACGACGACGACCTCTCGTACGCCAAGATCCGGCTGGACGAGGACTCGATGGCCGTCGTCACCGAGCACCTCGGCGGCTTCACCGACTCGCTCCCCCGCGCGCTGTGCTGGGCCTCGGCCTGGGACATGACCCGCGACGGCGAGCTGGCCGCCCGCGACTACCTGGCGCTGGCGCTGTCCGGCATCGGCCGCGAGAGCGACATCGGCGTGGTGCAGTCCGTGCACCGCCAGGTCAAGCTCGCCCTCGACGCCTACACCGACCCGCAGTGGCGCGAGGAGGGCCTCGGCCGCTGGGCCGCCGCCGCGGAGGAGCACCTGCGCGCCGCCGAGCCCGGCAGCGACCACCAGCTGGCCTGGGCCCGCGCCCTCGCCTCGGTCGCCCGCACGGACGGTCAGCTGGACCTGCTCGCCGGGCTGCTGGACGGCTCGGTCGAGATCAAGGGCCTCGCCGTCGACACCGAGCTGCGCTGGACCCTGCTGGTGCGCCTCGCCGCCACCGGCCGGGCCGACGAGGCGCTCATCGCCGCCGAGCTGGAGCGGGACAACACCGCGGCCGGCCAGGAGCACGCGGCCACCTGCCGCGCCGCCCGGCCGACCGCCGAGGCCAAGGCGGAGGCCTGGGCGTCGGTGGTGGAGTCCGACAAGCTGACGAACTATGTGCAGGAGGCCGTCATCGCCGGCTTCCAGCAGTCCGACCAGCGCGAGCTGATCGCCCCCTACGCGGCCAAGTACTTCGCCGCGGTGAAGGGCGTCTGGGAGACCCGCAGCCACGAGATCTCGCAGCAGATCATCGTCGGGCTGTACCCGGCCCTGGAGGTGACGGCCTCGACCCTGGAGGCCACCGACGCGTGGCTGGCCTCGGCCGAGCCGGCCCCGGCGCTGCGGCGCCAGGTCGTCGAGGCGCGGGCGGGCGTCGAGCGCGCGCTCAAGGCCCAGGCCGTCGACCGTGCGGCGGGGGCCCGCTGACGGTGCGGTGACAAGCCCGAAGGGGCGCCGGACGGGTCGTCCGGCGCCCCTTCGGGGTTCGTGCGGGTCCTGGGTGGACGGGTGCGTCCTCGGCGGACGCGTGCATCGCGGCGGACGCGTGCGTCCCGGGCGGACGCGGCGGTCGCCTCCGCGCCCTGCGCTCTGCGCTCTGCGCTCTGCGCGAAGCTACTTCTTCTTGCCCTTGCCGTACGGCAGGCCGGCCAGCCCGGCGATCACCGCGAAGGCGACGAGCGGGAGGAACACGAACAGGCCGAGGGTCTCGCCGACGCTCAGGCCGGAACCGGGGTCGTCACCGTCGTCCCTGGTGAAGGCCATGGCGGGCGACGACAGCAGCATCATCAGCGTGACCGTTGCGCAAACCGCGCCGGCTCGCAAAGCGTTCCTCTTGTCCACGTTTCCAACTTACTCGCTGCTTATGGGAGGGCGCGCGTCGGGGTCCGCCT
Source organism: Kitasatospora sp. NPDC002543 (assembly GCF_053594915.1). NCBI lineage: Bacteria > Bacillati > Actinomycetota > Actinomycetes > Kitasatosporales > Streptomycetaceae > Kitasatospora > Kitasatospora sp. NPDC002543. The sequence goes on from NZ_JBSFWR010000042.1 coordinate 45,368, forward strand.
GACGGGGCGGGGCGCTCGCGGCGGGGCGGGCGCGGGCGTACGAGCGGGGACAGGAGCGGGTGCGGGTGTGCCTGACGGGGCGTGTGCGCCGGAGCGTGCCTAACGGGCGGGGGCGGGTTTCCACCGCCCCTCGCCCGGTCGGTCGGGCGGGCGGGCGGACCGGTGGGCCGGCGGGCCAGTGGGCCAGCGGTCTGCGGTCAGCCCGGGTGGGGCCGGGAGCCGGGCGGGGCGAGGAGATGGGCGAGCAGGCCGGCCGCCGGGGTGGCGGCGAGGCGGTCGAGGGTGACCGGGTCGCCGGCGCCGTCGGCGAGCGGCAGGCGCCAGTTCGGGTACTGGTCCCAGGTGCCGGGCAGGTTCTGCGGCCGCGGGTCGCCCACCAGGTCCGGCAGCCAGACCCCGACCAGCTCCGCCGGGGTGGCCCGCAGGAAGCGGTACAGCACCGGCATCGTCAGCGGCTCGCCCTCCGCCAGCAGCCCGAGCCGGCCCAGCTCGGCCCGCCAGTCCGCCAGCTCCGCCGCCGCCTGCGCCTGTTCCTCCCCCAGCGGCCGGGCCAGCAGGCCCAGCCGGTGCCGCAGCTCGACGTGCTCGCCGGACAGCCGCGCCGCGGTGCTGGGCAGGTCATGGGTGGTGAGGGTGGCCAGGCAGCCCGGCCGCCAGCGGTCCGGGCCCAGGATCGCGCCGTCGGACTGCCAGTCCCGCTCGAACCAGAGCACCGAGGTGCCGAGCACCCCGCGCTCCGCCAGCTCCTCCCGCACGCCCGGCTCCACCGTGCCGAGGTCCTCGCCGATCACCGCCGTCCCCGCCCGGTGCGCCTCCAGCGCCAGCACGCCGAGCATCGCCTCCGCGTCGTAGCGCACGTACGCGCCCTCGGTCGGCGGGTGGCCCTTCGGCACCCACCAGAGCCGGAACAGGCCCATCACGTGGTCGATCCGCACCGCCCCCGCGTGCCGGGCGGCGGCCCGCAGCAGCTCCGCGTACGGGGCGTAGCCGGCCTCGGCGAGCGTGTCCGGGCGCCAGGGCGGCAGGCCCCAGTCCTGGCCGTGGGCGTTGAAGGCGTCCGGCGGGGCGCCGACCGAGATGCCGTCGGCCAGCACGTCCTGCAGCGCCCAGGCGTCCGCGCCGTCCGGGTGGACGCCGACGGCCAGGTCGTGGATCAGGCCGACCGGCATGCCGGCCTCGCGGGCAGCCCGCTGGGCGTGGGCGAGCTGCTGGTCGACCTGCCAGGCGAGCCACAGGTGGAACTCGACCCGCTCCTCCAGCTCCTTGGCGGCGCGCTCGACCTGTGGGCCGTCCGGGTGACGAAGGCCCTTCGGCCAGTGGTGCCGGTCCGGGCCGTGCTCCTCTGCCAGCGCGTTCCACAGGGCGTTCCGGCGTAGCCACTCGCCCTCGCGCCGCAGGAACGCCTCGCACTCGGCCTGGCGGCCGGGGCCGCGCGGCACCCCGTGCAGCAGCTCCAGGGCCTCGCGCTTGAGCTGCCGGACGGCGTCCCGGTCGATCAGCGCGTCGTGGCCGAGCACCTCGTCGCGCAGCCGGGCGGCCCGGCGGGTCAGCTCCTCGGCCTGGTCACGCCGGTCGCCGTCCAGGTACGCGTACTCGGGGACGGCCTCGATCCGCAGGTGCACCGGGTCGGCGAAGCGGCGCGAGGACGGGCGGTACGGGGACGGGTCGGAGGGGGCCCCGGGCAGCGCCTGGTGCAGCGGGTTGATCTGCACGAAGCCCGCGCCCAGGCCGGCCCCCGCCCAGCGGGCCAGCTCGACCAGGTCGCCGAGGTCGCCCATGCCCCAGGAGCGCTCGGACAGCACCGAGTACAGCTGGGCGAGGAAGCCCCAGCTGCGGCCGGGCAGCTGCGGCAGCCGCTCGGGCGCGACCACCAGCGCGGCCCGCGCGGTCCTCGTACCGGCTTCCGCCGTCAGCACGTGGCGCCCCAGCGGGAGGTCCCCCGGCAGCCAGTGCGAGTGGCCCCGCGGCAGCTCCCAGCCGCCCCCGTCCTCCAGTTCCACCCGCAGCCGGGCGTCCGCCGGGACGTCCAGCGCGGTGCGCCGCCCCTGCCGCACCACCACGCACGGCGGCAGCAACCGGGCCCGCTGCTCGGCCCGGTGACGCTCCAGCGCCTCCCGCACCTCCTGCGGCGACCCGGCCGCCACCCCCATCGCCGCCAGCACCGCCACCAGCGTCCGCGCCCCCACCGTCTGCCCGCCCGGCCCCGGGTACCGGGTGTCCACCCCGTACGCCTGCGCCAGCGCCACCAGTTCGGCGGGCGGCGGCGGGGCATCCTGCGCCGGCACCTGCTCGGCTCCGTCACTGTCGTGGTAAGCGGCCACTCGCGGCTCCTGCGATGTCTCGGCAACGCCCGGTCGGGACAGCCACAGTCCTACCCGCGTGACACCACGATCACCCAGCGCGACACGTCGGCGCCCGGTGCGGGAACGGCGGAGGGCCCGCCTCCGCCGGGTGGTGGCGGGGGCGGGCCCTCGGGGGTAGGGCGGGTCAGCAGAGTTTCAGGGCGTTGGCGCGGAACTTGTCGGCCTTCTGCCGGGTCGTGCCGCCGCCCTTCTTGTAGGTGAGGACCTCGTCGTCCTTCAGCTTCTCCAGGTCGGCGAGCGTGAAGCCGACGACGGCGTCGGTGGTGCGGGAGGTCGAGACGACCGACACCCGGTAAGCCGCTCCGGGCTCCAGCGCGGTGAGGTCGTCGTGCTCGGTCTTCCAGCCGGGGGGCGTGGTGAAGAGCGGGTACCGCTCCATCGTGGCTTCGGCCCCCTCCGAGGAGACGGACCATCCGGTGTTCACGTCGCGGGCCCTGTCGCGGACCGACACGAACAGCACCGTGCCGTCCGGGCAGAGCGGGACGACGACGGCGTAGCCCGTGCCGTCCCGTTGGACGGCCGCCGTCGGCTCGGGGGCCGGCGAGCACCCGGCTGCCGTCAGGAGGACGGCGGCGGCGACGGCCGGGAGCAGCAGGCGGCGTCGGAGCGGCGGGTGGCGGTGGATCAGCACGAGAACCTACCGTACTGGTCGACCCTGAACCGGCAGGTGGCGAGCTTCTCGAAGGGGTCGGTCGCCTTCTTCCCCATGTTCTCGAAGAAGTTCTTGACGTCCGACCTCGACCAGTACCAGGTCATCTTCGGATAGGCGCCCTTGTCGGTGGGCGCTTCGTCCTTGACTCCGGCGTTGAGGTATCCGCCCCAGTAGAGGTTGGCCCCCATCTCGAAGGAGTTGAGCCGGGCCGCGTCCCCGGACTTCGCGTACGACTTGGCGACCTCCGCGGAGTAGTCCTTCAGGAAGTCCCTGGCGTCGCGGTAGCCGGCCCACTGGCCGGAGTGGACGGCCTCGTGTGCGAGGAGGTTGCGTCCGAACTTGGCGGAGTAGCCGTCACCGTGGGCCGCGTCGAGGGCCCGGTTGGTCCGGGGCTCCCCGTTCTCCAGGACGTCGTCGAGGTCGTCGTACCCCTTGGGGTAGAACAGCACGTCGCCGATGGTCATCGGCTGGTCCCCGCCGGGCGAGAAGTCGTAGCAGACGACCTGGAGCTGCTTGCGCTCGCAGCCGCTGCTGAAAGCGGCGAAGCCCTGCGCCATGAGGTTGGAGCCGTTGAGGTTGTTCGAGAGGTGGAAGGGGTTCTTGAGCAGGAAGTCCGAGGGCTTCTGGCTCGCCCTGGGGATGATGGTCGCCTTCGGGCGGGGTTCCACGTCACGGCACCACTTGACCCCGCACGGGCCCTCCTTGGCGGCGCCGCCGTTGCCGTTGCTCGCCGTGGTGGAGGAGCCGGTCTGGGCGCGGACGCCCTCCCAGTACTCGCGCGTCGCGGTGCCCTGGGCGCAGGCCAGGGTGGCGCAGAAGCCGGCCGGCGGGTAGGTCGTGGAGTTGGACACCGGCGGGTACCAGGGGTCCTCGGGGCCGCCGGGGCGTTCGCCGGTGGGGTCGGAGAGGTTGACCGGGTCGTTGTTGCTGTAGGCGTAGGCGTTCCACTGCTGCGGGTCGTTGTCGGAGAGCAGCGGGTCGGCGCTGATGAAGCGGGCGCGTTTGGGGTCGTAGTGGCGGGCGCCGACGGAGGTCAGGCCGGTGTTGTCGTCCTGGATGCCGCCGAGGTAGCCCTTGGTGCCGGCCCAGGCGGAGGGGTTGGGCTGGGTGCCGCGGGCGACGCCGAACGGGTCGGTGGGGCGGCGGGTGACGGTCTGGGCCGCGTCGCAGGAGATCTGGACGGCGTTGGTGCCGTGCGGGTCGGCGGCCTGGACGTAGAGCTTGCCGCCGCCGGGGGCGGTGACCCGGGTGAGGCTGAGGCCGCTCGGGGCGCCGAACCAACGGGCGTTGGTGACGGCGCCGTTGGGAACGGTGGTGTCCAGGGTGAGCTCGTCGGTGGTGAGGCTCAGGGTGGTCCTGCCGGGGCTGCGACGGATCAGCTGGTTGCCGTCCGCGTCGTAGAGGTAGGTGGTGGCGTTCGGTCCGGCGGTGGTGGCGGTGAGTTTGCCCTCGCTGTTCCAGTCGTAGGTGGTGGTGCCGCTCTGGTCGGTGGCGGCGGTGGTGTTGCCGCGGGCGTCGTAGCGGTAGCCGGTGGTGCTGGTGCCGGTGGCGGACTTGGTGGTGGAGCTGAGCAGGGCGTGCGGGCCGCCGGTGGGCTCTGCCTGTCCACCCGGGACAACGCCCTCGTCCAGAGCACCCAGGCCGTGATGCGGCCGTGCGCCGGGCTGGACGGCCAGAAGTGGACGTACCGCGCCGACGGCACGCTGCGCAACACCGTCGCGGACCTCTGCCTGGACCTGCCCAACGGGGCGACCGCCCCCGGCACCCGGCCGATGCTCTGGCCCTGCTCGGCCAACCCGAACCAGCGCTGGCTGCTCAACCCCGAGAAGGCCTGAGCCCTCTCGCCGGCGGCCGCGGTGAACCGGCGCTGACCTGCGCCGACAGCGGCCCGGGCGCCGCTGTTCCGGTACCCTCCGGACGGCGGCGCCCTCCGTTTTCCGGGCTGGTCCGGCACTGGTCCGGCACTGGCCCGGCGCTCGGTCGGGCGCTCGGTCGGGCGCCGGTCCGACATCCGATCGAATCCGGCAAAACGGTCATAGCAGTCGACGGCGTTGACACCGCATCGGCCAGCTGGTGGGGTTGCCGGAGTTGTGGTTCCGGCCTGGCGAGGAGGCTCCTGTGCAAGCCCGTGTGTCCGTTGCGGCCGGGCGGCGGCTCAGGTCGCAACTGGAGCAGAGTCCGGCGTTGCGGGAGGTGCTCCAGCACCCGGCGGCGGAGGCGGCGCGGCGGGCCACGGCGCGGACGTGCCGTCAACTGGCGCCGCGGGCCACCGACCGGCTGCTCGCCGACCTCAAGGGCACCGAGCCGCTGCTGGCCTCGGTGCGCGACGAGCGGGCGGAGCGGACCGAGCGGGCGGAGCGGACCGAACTGACGGAGCGGGCAGAACGGGCCGCGGGACGGCCCGGACGGCGGGCGCTGCAGATCGCCGCCGGCGTCGCGGCCGCGGCGGTGGTCGGCGGGCTGCTGGCCGGCTCGCTGCCGTCGGCGGCGTACGCGGCGGTCTCGGCCACCTCGACGGCCTCGAACGTGGTGAGCACCGCTCCGCAGACGCCGCTGGGCAGCGTGACCGACCCCAGGGTGTTCCCCCGGCCCCAGCAGCAGACCGTGGCGGGCAAGCCCGTCGCGGTGCCCTCCGCCGTGACGCTGGTGCCCGCCGCCAAGGTGGACCAGGGCGCGGTGGGGGCCGTCCGGGAGGTGCTGGAGGTCGCCGGGGCGACCGAGGTGACGCCGCAGCCGGACGGCGGGACGCCGGCCGCCGGCGCACTGGTGGTGTACGTCGGCGGGCCCGCCGAGGGCGCCGGCACCGAGGTCGGCCGGGTGCTGCGGCAGCTGGCCGCCGCGGCGGGCGGCAAGGAGGACGCCGCACCCTCGACCGCGGGGATGCCCGCCGGCGGCTACGTGCTGTCGGCCGGTCAGCTCCCCGCCCAGGGCGGCGGGACGTACGGCGCCGTGGTGCTGTCCGGCGTGGACGCCACCGGCACCTTCTACGCCGCGCAGAGCCTGCGTCAGCTGCTCGCCGCCGTCCCGGCCGGGCAGGGGCAGGCGCCGGGGGCGGCCGGGCTCGGCCTGCCCGGGATCACCCTGCGGGACTGGCCCACCGGTGCACCGGTGCGCGGCACCGCGGAGGGCTTCTACGGCACCCCGTGGACCGCGCAGCAGCGGCTGGAGCAGGTCGACTTCCTGGGCCGCTCCAAGCAGAACTTCTACCTCTACGCCCCCGGCGACGACCCGTACCGGCTGTCCCGCTGGCGCACCGCCTACCCCGAGGCCCAGGCCGAGGAACTGCGCGAACTGGGCTTCCGGGCACGGCAGAACCACGTGACGCTCGGCTACGCGATCGACCCGGGGCAGTCCCTCTGCTTCAGCTCCGGCAAGGACGTGGACGCGCTGGTCAACAAGCTGGACGGGCTGCGCAAGCTCGGCTTCACCGCCTTCCAGCTGCAGTTCCTGGACGTCAGCTACGACGAGTGGCACTGCGGCGACGACCGCGACGAGTACGGCACCGGGCCCGCCGCGGCCGCCAAGGCCCAGGCCGCGCTGGTGAAGAAGGTGCAGGACCGGCTGATCGCGAAGAACCCGGGCCTGGCGCCGCTGTCCGTCGTCCCCACCGAGTACCACCAGCAGGGCGCCACGCCGTACCGCAAGGCGCTCGCGGCGGCGCTGCCGGAGGGCGTCCAGGTGGCCTGGAGCGGGGCCGGGGTGATCCCGGAGAAGATCACCGGCGCCCAGGCCTCGGACACCGCCGGGCTGTACGGGCACCCGCTGCTCACCATGGACAACTACCCGGTCAACGACGCCACCCCGGACCGGCTCTTCCTCGGCGCCTACACCGGGCGCGACCCGGAGGTGGCCACCCGCTCGGCGGCCCTGCTGACCGGCGCGATGCAGCAGCCGGTGGCGTCCCGGATCGCCCTCTCCACGGCCGGCGACTTCGCCTGGAACCCGGCCGGGTACAAGCCGGAGGAGTCCTGGCAGGCCGCCGTGCGCTCGCTCGCCGGGCCCACCGGCGCCGCCCCGACGCCGGCCGGCACGGCGCTGTCCGCGGTCACCGCGCTGGCCGGCAACAGCACCTCCTCGCCGCTGTCCGCGCAGGAGTCCGGCTACCTGACGCCGCTGCTGGGCCGGTTCTGGGCCGCCGCCGAGCCCACCTCCGGCGCCACCCCCGACCTCGCGAAGCTGATCGAGGCCGCCGCCCCGCTGCGGGACGCCTTCGCCACCATGGCCACCGCCCAGCAGACCCTGGCCGGCACCCCGGCCACCGCCCAGCTGGCCGGCGAGGCCGCGCCCTGGCTGGGCCCGCTGCGCGACTACGGGCTGGCCGGGCAGGCCGCCCTCGACATGCTGCTGGCGCAGCACGGCGGCGACGGCACCGCGGCCTGGAAGGCCCGGGTCGAACTCAACCGGCTGCGCGAGCAGCTGGACCGGGCCCCGGCCACCGTCGGCGCCGGGGTGCTCGGCGTGTTCCTCGACCGGGCCGTGCGCGCCGCCGACAACTGGTCGGGCGTGGGCGGCGGCGGCGTCGCCCCGACCACCACCATGGGCACCGCGCAGGACCACCTGCCCGCGCTGATGACCGACGGCGTGGCCGACACCTTCTACTGGAGCTCCGCTCCCCCGCAGCCCGGCGACTCCGTCGGTCTGGACCTCGGCGCGGGCCGGCCGGTCAGCGGCGTGACCGTGCTGATGGGCGGCTGGGGCAACGGCCCCGACGCCCGGACGGCGCTGGACGACTACATCCGCGACGGCGTGCTGGAGTACTCCACCGGCGAGGGCGGCTGGAAGCAGCTCGCCGTGGTGAAGAACCAGAAGACCGTCAGCGCCCAGCTCCCGCCGGGCACCGTGGTGCGGGCGGTGCGGCTGCGTGCCACCGCCGCCCAGAAGACCGCCGTCGCGGTGCGCGAGTTCACCGTCACCGCCCCGGACGACTCCCCGGCCAGTGTCAGCGGCGGTCCTGACGCGGCGCCCGGCTCCTCCGCCGCCGCAGTGCTGGACGGCAACCCGGACACCGCGTACCGGGCCGCCAAGGCGCCGACCGCGATGGACGCCCCGCTCGTCGTCGAGCTCGGCGCGGCCCGCCCGCTGGACCGGCTCACCGTGCTGACCGACCCGGCCGTGCGCGCCACCGCCACCCTCGCGGTGCGCCGGGCCGACGGCACCTGGGCCGACATCGGCACCGTGCAGCCCGGCTACAACGAGCTGCCGGCCGGCGGCCAGGCCGCCGACGCGTTCCGGCTGACCTGGAAGCCCGGCGGCGACCCTCCGGTGGTCAACCAGGTGATCCCGTGGTACGCGGACGCCCCGGCGGCCCGGCTCAGCCTCTCCGACCCGGCCCTGGACGTCGTCACCGGCGCCTCCGCGCCGGTCACCACCCAGGCCACCGTGGAGGCCGGCCGCCCCGAGGGCACCACCGGCGAGCTGCGCACCGAGGTACCGGCCACCGCCAAGGGCCTGACCGTCACCCCGGCCGGGCCGGTGAGCGTGCCGCGCGGCGGCCGGGTGGGCGTGCCGCTGCTGGTCAGCGCCGCCGCGGAGACGCCGTCCGGGACGTACCGGGTGCCGGTGCAGTTCGTGGCCGGCGGCACCACCGTCCGGCAGGTGCTCCAGGTGCACGTGGTGCCCCCCACCGGCGGCCCGGACCTGGCGGTCGGCGCGAAGGCCACCTCCTCGGGCGACGAGACCGCGAACTTCCCGGCCTCGGCCGTCACCGACGGCGATCCGAAGACCCGCTGGTCCTCGCCGGCCAAGGACGACGCCTGGGTGCGGCTGGAGCTGCCGCAGGCGACCAGGCTGGGCGCGGCGGTGCTGCACTGGCAGGCCGCGTACGCCGCCTCGTACCGGATCCAGGTCTCCTCGGACGGGAACAGCTGGACCGACGCGGCGACGGTGGACAACGGCAAGGGCGGCGACGAGACGGTCCGCTTCGACGCGTCCGGGGTCCGCTACCTGCGGGTCCAGGGCGTGGCGCGGGCGACCAAGTACGGCTACTCGCTGTGGGGCGTCGAGCTGTACGCGGTGACCCCGCCGGCCGCGCCGCAGCCGCCGGCCGGCCAGCCCTCGCAGCCCACCCAGCCCGGCGGCGCGCCGGGCGGCGCCCCGGCGGCTCCGCCCGCGACGGCCCAGAAGCCCTAGCGGGGGCAGGAACCCCGGCGGGGGCAGGAACCGGGGGCAGGAAACCCCGGCGGGGCCAGAAGCCCTGGCGGGGGCAGGAGCCCTGTCCGGGCAGGCCCCGGAGGAAACGCGGCGGGCCGCCGGCTCCCCGGTGCGGGGGGCTCGGCGGCCCATGAGGCGCGTACCGACGGTGTGACGGGCGGGCCCTTGTGGTGCGGCGGTCAGGCGGAGAGCGGTTCGGGCTGCTCGCCGCGGCGGACGGGGGCGGGGTGGCCGGGGTGCGCCCGGCCGAGCGGGACCGGGTGGACCGGCTGCTCGGTGTGGTCGTGGTGCTCGTGCTCTCCCCACTGCGGGGCACGCAGCTGGTCGCCGCCGCCGTAGGGTTCCAGGTAGGGCCGCCACCGCGGGTCCTTGATCCCGGTGCCGATGATGCGCCAGGCCAGGCCGCTGGGCGGCGCGGGTGGTCGTTTCATCCGCCAGCCGAGCTCGGTGAGGTGGCGGTCGGCCTTGGTGTGGTTGCAGCGGCGGCAGGCCGCCACCACGTTGTCCCACCGGTGCTGGCCACCGCGGCTGCGCGGGATGACGTGGTCGACGCTGGTGGCGGCGGCCCCGCAGTAGACGCAGCGGCCGTGGTCGCGGGCGAACAGCGCCCGGCGGGTGAGCGGGACGGGCCCGCAGAACGGGACCCGCACGAAGCGGGTCAGTCGGACGACGGACGGCGCCGGAAGGGCGCTGGTGGCGCTGTGCAGAGTGACTCCCGAGTCCTCCAGGCTGACCGCCTTGTGGTTGAGGACCAGGATGAGTGCGCGGCGCATCGATACGACGCCGAGTGGCTCGTAGGACGCGTTGAGGACCAGGACATGCGGCACGGATGCCTCCTTGGACGCCTGCGGCGCGTGGCTCGCGCCGGGACGAGCGGTTGGATCGCGCCACGCGTGCGCGATCTCCCCCAGTGTCGCCTTACGACTTTGTACGGCGCCACCACTCCTGTGTAACGGACCTGATGTGAACTCCGGGTGTGGTCTCTGTCATGACCGGTATGCCCGGGGGAAGGTCGGGTTGCACCCGGGTGGCGGTGCGACGCGCCGCGGTGACCCTCGCGGGTGGCCCTCCGGGGGCACGGTTCGGCCGTCCGGAGCAGCGTCCCGACTGCCCCGGAGGGCCTCGGCGCCCGGGGGCGCGGGGAGCGTACGGGGGCGTTGACGGGGCGTTCGGCACGCTCCGTACGCCCACGGGCACGCTCGCGGGAGGTTCCCGGCGTGTCAGGGCGGGCATGCGGTGGCGGATAGGCTAACGCCCACGGTCCGCGGGCCGCTTGCCGGCGGTGCGGGCCGCCACGCACCCAGCCAGGAAGGTCCGCACGTGTTCAGCTCCGGTGCCACCGGCCCGTCCGACGCGTCCTCGACGCTCGCCAACCCGATGCCGGCCCCGAGCCCCACCGCGCAGCTGCCGGAGCTCGACCTGCGGATCCCGACCAGCGCGCAGGAGGTCTCGGAGACCACCCGGCAGGCGGCCAGCTGGTTCGACACCCACTGGCAGGGCTGGCTGACGGCCGGGCTGCGGATCATCCTCATCATCGCGCTGGCCCTGGTGCTGCGGGCCGCGGTGCGCAAGCTCATCTCCCAGTTGATAGGGCGGATGGCGCGCACCTCCGAGCACCAGGAGGAGAGCCGGCTGGGCGGGCTGCTGGCCAACACCGGCGTGGTGAACACCGAGCGGCGCCAGCAGCGCTCGGAGGCGATCGGCTCGGTGCTGCGCAGTGTGGCCTCCTTCACGATCCTGGGCACGGCGGCGCTGATGGTGCTCTCCGCGCTGGGGGTGAACCTGGCGCCGCTGCTGGCGAGCGCCGGTGTGGCCGGTGTGGCGATCGGTTTCGGCGCCCGCAACCTGGTCACCGACTTCCTCTCCGGGGTCTTCATGATCATGGAGGACCAGTACGGCGTCGGCGACGAGATCGACACCGGGGTGGCCACCGGCACGGTGCTGGAGGTCGGCCTGCGGGTGACCAAGCTGCGCGGCGGCAACGGCGAGATCTGGTACATCCGCAACGGCGAGGTGAAGCGGATCGCCAACATGAGCCAGGGCTGGGCGACCGCCTCGGTGGACGTGCAGGTCGGGTACAAGGAGGACCTGGTCCGGGTCGAGGACCTGATCCTGGCGACGGCCGAGGAGATGGCCAAGGAGGCCCCGTACGACGAGCTGATCTGGGCGCCGGTGTCGATCCTGGGCGTGGAGTCGGTCGCCTCGGACTCCGTGGTGGTGCGGGTCGAGGCCAGGACGGCTCCGGGCAAGGCGGCCGCCGTCTCCCGGGCGCTGCGCCAGCGGCTGAAGGTGGCCTTCGACCGGTCCGGGATCAAGGTCAAGGAGGAGGTCGCGGCGGCGGCCGGGGCGACCGGCGTGGTGATCGCGCCCTCGCCGGCGCCGGCCGCCGAGCAGCTCGCGCCGTCCGCGCTGGCCGACCCGGGCTCCCCGCGCTACCGCGCCACCGAGCCGATCCCGGCCGCGAAGGGCACGGACGCTCCCTAGCCCTCCGGACGTACGGACACGGACGAAGCCCCGCTCCCACCACGGTGGAGGCGGGGCTTCGCGCTGTCCGGTAACGCTTCGGCATCCTCGGCGACACCGGCCATTGACACCCCGCTGACACGGCCCTTACGGTCCTTCCCTAGCGACTGGAAAGTTTCCTAACAGTTCGTCCGAAGCCCGTCCGCCCCTCGCACCGGGGCCACCTGCGGTCTTCCCCGACCAGCCGAAAGAGGAGGATTCCGGGCATGACGAAGAGCACCGCCAAGGCCCCCCTCGCCGGCACCCCCAGTCTGCTGCGCGCCATCAACGACCGCGCCGCCCTCGAACTGCTGCTGGAGAACGGGCCGCTGTCGCGCACCCAGATCGGCACCCTCACCGGGCTGTCCAAGCCCACCGCCTCCCAGCTGCTGGCCCGGCTGGAGGCCGCCGGGCTGGTCCTGCCGGTCGGCACCACGGCGGGCGGTCCCGGCCCCAACGCCCGCCTGTACCAGGTGAATCCGGCCGCCGGGTACGTCGCCGGACTGGACGTCACCAACAGCGGGATCCGGGTCGCCGTCGCCGACATCACCGGCACCACGCTGGCCGAGCACACCGTGCCGACCAAGGGCGTCCCGGCCGCTGCCACCGTGGCGACCGTCGCCGCCGCGACGGCCGAAGCCGTCCGGGCCGCCGGCCTGCCCGAGGGCTGCCTGCGCACCGCCGCGATCGGGGTCGGCGGCGCCCCCGACCCGGTCACCGGCAAGCTGCGCTACGCCTCCCACCTGCCGGGCTGGCACTCGCCGCGGCTGGTCGAGGAGTTGACCGAGGCGATCGGCGCACCGGTGTCCATCGAGAACGACGTCAACCTGGCCGCCGTCGCCGAGCAGTCCTCGGGCGCCGCGGCCGGTTTCCGGGACTTCGTCCTGCTCTGGGCCGGGGCGGGGGTCGGCGCGGCGATCGTGATCGCCGGGCGGCTGCACCGCGGCTTCACCGGCGGCGCCGGGGAGGTCGGCTACATGCCGCTGCCCGACTCCCCGGTCGAGTGGGACGCCCGCCGCCGCAAGTTCGGCGGCTTCCAGGCCCTGGTCGGCGCACCGGCCGTCCGGGCCCTGGCCCGTGAGCACGGGCTCGGCGCGGCCACCGCGCAGGAGTCCATCGCCAAGGCGCTGGTCACGCCGGGCGCCGGCGACGCCCTCCTGGCCGAGCTGGCCGGGCGGCTCGCCGTCGGGCTGGCGGTGATCGTCGCCGTCGTCGACCCGCAGCTGGTGGTCCTCTCCGGCGTGGTGCCCGGCGCGGGCGGCGAGCGGCTGCGCGCGCTGGTCGAGGACGAGCTCGCGCGGATCTCCATCGCCCGGCCGGAGGTCCGCACCAGCGCCCTGCCCGACTCGCCGGTCCTGCTCGGCGCCCTGCAACGTGCCCTGTCCGACGCCCGCGAGGCGGTCTTCTCCACCCACTGACGCTCCCCCTGTCACCTCGCCACCTGCACCCACCTCTCCCCAACCCCCGAACGCGGGACCCGAGGCAACGAGGCCTGCCCGCGCACCCCCAGGAGGATCCCGAAGTGCACGCCACCACCTCCCGCAGAGGCCGTCGCACGATGGCCGCCGTCGCCGGCAGCGCCGTCCTGGCCCTGCTCGTCTCCGCCTGCACCGGTTCCAGCGACTCGGGCGGCAACGACGACTCGGCCAGCGGCAAGGACGTCACCATCACCTTCTGGCACGGCTGGAGCCAGGACAACGAGACCAAGGCGATCAACGACAACATCGCCGCCTTCGAGAAGGCCCACCCCAACATCCACGTCAAGGCCGTGGGCAACATCCCGGACGACAAGGTCAACCAGGCGCTGCGGGCCGGCGGTGACGGCGCGCCGGACGTGGTCTCCTCCTTCACCACCAACAACGTCGGCATGTTCTGTTCGACCAAGGCCTTCCTCGACCTCAAGCCGATGCTGGAGAAGAGCGGCATCGACCCGGCCAAGACCTTCCCGGCCGCGATGCTCGACTACACGCGGTTCAAGGGCAACCAGTGCTCGCTGCCGCTGCTCGGCGACGCGTACGGGCTGTACTACAACAAGAAGGCCTTCGCCGAGGCCGGCATCGCCAACCCGCCGAAGACCTTCAGCGAGTTCGCCGAGGACGCCGTCAAGCTGACCCAGGCCGACGGCGACTCGTACAAGCAGCTCGGGTTCATGCCGCTGTACCACGGCTACGAGTCCACCACCGAGCACTTCCTCGGCCAGTACGGCCCGACCTACTTCGGCACCGACGGCAAGTCGTCCGTCGCCACCGACCCGAAGGTCGCCGCGATGCTCAAGTGGCAGAAGGGCCTGGTCGACCAGCTCGGCGGCTACGCCAAGCTGGACAGGTTCCGCTCGACCTTCGGCGAGGAGTTCAGCGCCAAGAACCCCTTCCACACCGGCAAGGTCGCGATGGCCATCGACGGCGAGTGGCGCACCGCCTCGCTCGCCGACAACAAGCCCGACTTCGAGTGGGCCACCGCCGCGTTCCCCGTCCCGGACGACCAGGCCGACACCTACGGCCGCGGCTACCAGACCGGCACCATCGTCGGCATCGCCAGCACCAGCAAGAAGCAGGCCGCCGCCTGGGAGTTCGTCAAGTACCTGACCACGGACACCGACGCGGTGGTGAGCTTCGCCAACGCGATCCACAACGTGCCGAGCACCTTCGCCGCGCTCGACTCGCCGAAGCTGGTGAGCGACGAGAACTTCAAGACCTTCCTGAACGTCGCCAAGAACGCCCACTCCGGCACCACCCCGTCGGCCCCCAACGGCGGTGCCTACATCACCACCCTGCAGAACCTCGGCTACGACTACGAGTCCGGCAAGCAGGCCGACCTCCAGGCGGGCCTGGACGCCACGGCCAAGCAGATCGACACCGACATCGCCCAGGCCAAGTAGCCCGGGAACGGTCAACGGAGCTCCCATGTCACTCGCGTTCGGCACCCGCAAGGGGAACGACGAGGCCGACGCGGCACCGACCGGCCCGGCGGCGCCCGGCACGCAGCACCTGCTGCGCCGCAAGCGCCGCCGGGAGGCGGTCCGCACCCTCGCCTTCCTCTCCCCCTGGCTGATCGGTTTCAGCGTCTTCTTCGCCTACCCGCTGATCTCCACCGCCTACTTCTCCTTCACCTCCTACAACGGCTTCGGCACCCCGAGCTTCAACGGCCTGCAGAACTGGGACTACGTCCTCAACCACCTGCCGACCTTCTGGCAGGGCCTGCGCAACACCCTGTGGCTGGTCGTCGTGATGGTGAGCCTGCGGGTCGCCTTCGGCCTGGGCATCGGGATGCTCATCACCAAGGTGAAGACCGGCGCGGGCTTCTTCCGCACCGCGTTCTACCTGCCCTACCTGGCCCCACCGGTGGCCGCGACCGTCGCCTTCGCCTTCCTGTTCAACCCCGGCACCGGCCCGGTCAACCACCTGCTGGGCGACCTCGGCCTGCCGCAGCCCGGCTGGTTCGCCTCCGAGGACTGGTCCAAGCCCGCGCTCACCCTGCTCGCCATGTGGGGCGTCGGCGACCTGATGGTCATCTTCATGGCCTCGCTGCTGGACGTCCCGCGGGAGCAGTACGAGGCGGCCGAGCTGGACGGCGCCGGCCCCTTCCAGCGGTTCCGGTACGTCACACTGCCGAACATCTCGCCGATCATCATGTTCGCGGTGGTCACCGGGGTGATCCAGACCATGCAGTACTACACCCAGGCGTTCGTCGCCGGGAAGGTCGCCAGCGGCATCGCGGGCAACTCCGGGCAGCAGTTCGACCCCGGCTTCCCGGGCGGCTCCACCTGGACCCTGCCGCAGCTGGTCTACAAGCTCGGCTTCCAGAGCTACAACTACGGCGCGGCCTGCGTCGTCGCCCTGGTGCTGTTCGGCATCTCGATGGCCGTCACCTCGATCCTGCTCCGCCGCCGCTCCGGCTTCATGGCGAGCGACGACTAGCGGCCCGGGAGGACCCGATCATGACCCTTGGCACCACACTCACCAAGGGGCCGGCCACGGCCGTCCCCTCCCGGTCCGCCGGCCCCGCCGCCCGGACCGCCCGGCGCCGCGCGTTCCTCCACTGGGTGGCCGTGCACACGGTGGCGATCGCCGCCGCGCTGTTCTTCCTGCTGCCCTTCGTCTTCGTCTTCCTCACCTCGGTGATGTCGGACGGGCAGGCGCTCACCACCGACTACTGGCCGAAGGACTGGAACTGGGGCAACTACAGCAAGGTCTGGGACACCCCCGGCTTCCTCAGCTGGTGGCGCAACACCCTGCTGTACGCCGGGTTCGGCACCCTGCTGACCGTGGTCTCCAGCCTCCCGGTGGCCTACGCCCTCGCCAAGTTCCGCTTCCGCGGCCGCAACCTGGCGCTGATGTGCGTCATCGCGATGATGATGCTGCCCCCGCAGGTCACCGTCATCCCGATGTTCCTGTTCTGGTCCAAGCAGATGGGCATGGACGGCTCGCTCTGGCCGCTGATCATCCCGATGGCCTTCGGCGACGCGTTCTCCATCTTCCTGCTGCGCCAGTTCCTGCTGACCATCCCCAAGGAGTACATCGAGGCCGCCCGGATCGACGGCTGCGGCGACCTGCGCACCCTGCTGCGGGTGGTCCTGCCGATGGCCAAGCCGGCCATCGCCGCGGTCGCGCTGTTCCAGTTCTTCTACTGCTGGAACGACTACTTCGGGCCGCAGATCTACGCGAGCAACAACCAGCAGGCCTGGACCCTCAGTTACGGACTGGAGTCCTTCAAGGCCGCCCACCACACCAACTGGAACCTCACCATGGCCGCCACCCTGCTGGTGATGGCACCGGTGATCGTCCTCTTCTTCTTCGCTCAGAAGGCCTTCATCGAAGGCGTGACACTGACAGGGGTCAAGGGCTGATGTCCGCACTCAAGTTGGCAATCGTCGGCGGCGGTTCGACGTACACCCCGGAACTGATCGACGGCTTCGCCCGGCTGCGCGACACCCTGCCGATCGGCGAGCTGGTGCTGATCGACCCGGCCGCCGAGCGCCTGGAGCTGATCGGCGGCCTCGCCCGGCGGATCTTCGCCCGGCAGGGCCACTCCGCGGTCGTCACCGTCACCACGGACCTGGTGGCGGGCGTCGCGGACGCCGACGCCGTGCTGCTCCAGCTGCGCGTCGGCGGCCAGGCCGCCCGCAACCAGGACGAGACCTGGCCGCTGGAGTGCGGCTGCGTCGGGCAGGAGACCACCGGCGCCGGCGGCCTCGCCAAGGCGCTGCGCACCGTCCCGGTGGTGCTGGACATCGCCGAGCAGGTGCGCCGGACCAACCCGGACGCCTGGATCGTGGACTTCACCAACCCGGTCGGCATCGTCACCCGGGCGCTGCGGACCGCCGGCCACAAGGCCGTCGGGCTGTGCAACGTCGCGATCGGCTTCCAGCGCAAGTTCGCCGGGCACCTGGGCGTGGACCCGGAGCTGGTCCGGCTCGACCACGTCGGGCTCAACCACCTGACCTGGGAACGCGGGGTGACCCTGCTGGACGCCCCGGGCGCCGCCGGCGGACGCGAGGTGCTCCCGGAGCTGCTCTCCTCGCACGGCAAGGAGATCGCCGAGGACCTGCACCTGCCGCAGGCCGTCATCGAGCGGCTCGGCGTGGTGCCGTCCTACTACCTGCGGTACTTCTACCAGCACGACGCGGTGGTGGCGGAGCTGAAGGAGCAGGGCTCGCGGGCCGCGCAGGTGGCCGAGATCGAGCGGCAGCTGCTGGAGCTGTACGCCGACCCGACCCTGGACACCAAGCCCGAGCTGCTCGGCAAGCGCGGTGGCGCCTTCTACTCGGAGGCGGCCGTCCAGCTGATCGGCGCGCTGCTCGGCACCGGCGGCGGCACCTCCGTGCAGGTGGTGAACACCCGCAACGACGGCGTGCTGCCCTTCCTGCCGGACGACGCCGTGATCGAGGTCCCGGCGGAGGTGGACGCGCGGGGCGTGCGCCCGCTGCCGCAGCGGCCCGTCGAGCCGCTGTACGCCGGCCTGATCGCCGCCGTCACCTCCTACGAGCACCTCGCCCTCGACGCCGCCCTGCGCGGCGGCCGCGACCGGGTCTTCGACGCCCTGCTCGCCCACCCGCTGGTCGGCCAGATCGATCTCGCCGACCGGCTCACGGACCGGCTGCTCGCCCACAACCGCGAGCACCTCGCCTGGGCCTGACCCGGCCCGCCACGTACCCGCCCGGTGACCTCCTCCGGTCGCCGGGCGGGCTCCGCGAGGAGACCGTCCACCCCCGGCCGGGGATCCTCCGCTCCGGTGCCGGTGCCGGCGCTGGTGCCGGCGCTGGTGCCGGTCTCGGTCTCGGTCTCGGT
>NZ_JBSFWR010000043.1:0-62699 GCF_053594915.1 Kitasatospora sp. NPDC002543
TACCACAAATTGTCCCTTCCGATCAGAGGAGAAAACTCACGACAGCGCGTCCACCCCGGAAGTCCCGGGGTGGACGGCCCGTCGCCGTGCGTGGAGCGTGGATCAGCCGGTCAGACCGGGGAGCGCCGGGAGGGTGCTGGTCAGCCCGCCGATCGGGGTCTTGTCCAGGCCGGGGACGGTCGGGAGGGCACCGCGCTGCTGGGTGACGCCGGCCAGCGGGGTGTCGCCGGCCGGGACGGCCTGGCCGACGGTCGGGGCGAGGGTGCCCAGCGTCTCGGTCACCTTGCCGGTCGCGGGCAGCTTGGCGGCGGTGTCGGTGACCGCACCGGTCACGGCCGGGTTGGTCAACGCGCCGGTGGGCAGCCCGAGGCCGCCGGCCGCCTGGCCGTCGACCGCGGAGGCGGTACCGGCGCCGACCGCCGCGATGGCGATGCCGAGCGCGGCGGTGCCGGCGGCCTTGAGAGCCTGCTTCATGGTTGGTCCCCTTTGGGTCCTCGTCGGTGGCCGAGTTTCACGCACGGGACCGGCGGACGGGCGACCGCCGCCGCGACGTGTCGGCAATGACGGGCACACCGTAGTGAGCCGGTCGCGCGGGGACCAAAGGGCGTTCACTCACCCGAGTGAGTAGTCGGATGAACGCCAACTCTCCTGCAGGAGAGCGGTGTTCATCCGACCGGAAGGACCGGAAGGAGCGGCCGCGCCGCCCCGGCGGCTCAGTTCGCGCCGGCGGCCCCGCTGAACAGCCACTCCGCCTTCAGCTCGGCGTAGCCCGGCTTGATCACGTCATTGATCATCGCCAGCCGCTCGTCGAAGGGCAGGAACGCCGACTTCATCGCGTTCACCGTGAACCACTCCAGGTCACCCAGGGTGTAGCCGAAGGCGTCCACCACGTGGCCGAACTCCCGGCTCATGCTGGTGCCGCTCATCAGCCGGTTGTCGGTGTTCACGGTGACCCGGAACTTCAGCCGGCTGAGCAGGCCGATCGGGTGCTCGGCGTACGAGGAGGCGGCGCCGGTCTGGATGTTGGAGGTCGGGCACATCTCCAGCGGGACGCGCTTGTCGCGCACGTACGCGGCCAGCCGGCCGAGCTCGACCGTGCCGTCCTCGCCCACCGTGATGTCGTCGACGATCCGCACGCCGTGGCCGAGCCGGTCGGCGCCGCAGCACTGCAGGGCCTCCCAGATCGACGGCAGGCCGAAGGCCTCGCCCGCGTGGATGGTGAAGTGGTTGTTCTCGCCCTTGAGGTAGTCGAAGGCGGCCTGGTGGCGGGTGGGCGGGAAGCCGGCCTCGGCGCCGGCGATGTCGAAGCCGACCACGCCGCGGTCCCGGTAGCGGTTGGCCAGCTCGGCGATCTCGGTGGACCGGGCGGCGTGCCGCATCGCGGTCAGCAGGGTGCCGACGCGGATCCGGTGGCCGGCCTCGCGGGCGTTGGCCTCGCCGAGCCGGAAGCCCTCCTGGACGGCCTCGACGACCTCGTCCAGGCTCAGCCCGGCCTCCAGGTGCTGCTCGGGGGCGTAGCGGACCTCGGCGTACACCACGCCGTCGGCGGCCAGGTCCTCGGCGCAGTCCGCGGCGACCTTGATCAGCGCGTCACGGGTCTGCATCACGGCGCAGGTGTGCGCGAAGGTCTCCAGGTAGCGGACCAGCGAGCCGGAGTCGGCGGCCTCGCGGAACCACTCGCCGAGCTCCTTGGCGTCGGTGGTGGGCAGGCCCTGGTAGCCGCAGGCGGCGGCCAGCTCGACCACGGTCTCGGGGCGCAGCCCGCCGTCCAGGTGGTCGTGCAGGAGGACCTTCGGCGCGCGGCGGATCTGGTCGGCGGTGGGGATGCGCGGGCCCGTGCCCGCGGTGGTGACGGGGATCTGCTGTTCCATTGCGGAAATATAGCCCCTACGCGCGTAGACCCACCACCGCGGACAACACCGGATGGTCCAAACTCCACCCGGAATTCCACCGACCGGTCCATACGATCCGCCAAAGCGCCGACCGGCCGCCGCGAAGCCGTCAGTCGTGCTGCACCAACCGCCCCCGCCGGGACAGCACGAAGTCCCGGAAGGCCCGCGCCGGCGGGGTCAGCGGCCGCCCCGCCGCCCAGGCCAGCCCGATCGCCCGCCGGGTGCGCGGCGCCGTCACCTCCAGCTCCACCACCCCCGGCCTCGGCACCAGGGCCGGCGGCAGCAGCGCCACCCCCAGCCCGGCCGCCACCAGCCCGCGCAGCGTCTCCGCCTCCTCCCCCTCGAACGCCAGCCGGGGGACGAACCCGGCCTGCGCGCAGAACCCCTCCGTGATCGCGCGCAGCCCGTACCCCTGCTCCAGGCCGACGAACGGATCCTCCGCCACCTCCGCCAGCCGGATCCGCCGCCGCCCCGCCAGCCGGTGGTCCCCCGGGACGACCAGGTGCAGCCGCTGCTCGTCCAGCGGACGGGCGACGAACGCCGCATCGTCCGGCAGCGGCGCGACCAGGCACAGGTCCAACTCCCCCGCCCGCAACCGCTCCAGCATCGCCGCGCCGTAGTCCTGCACCAGCTGGAACCGCACCCGCGGGTGCTCCGCGCGAAAGCCCCGCAGCAGCGCCGGCACCGTGTCCGGCCCCATCGTGTGCAGGAAACCGAAGGCCACCAGGCCCACCTCCGGGTCCGCCTCGGCCCGGGCCGCCGCCGCACCGCGCTCCACCTCGGCCAGCGCCCGCTCCACCGAGGCCAGCAGCAGCCGGCCCGCCCGGGTCAGCCGGACGGTGCGGCCCTGACGGGCCAGCAGGTCCACCCCCAGCTCCTCCTCCAGCCGGGCCACCGCACGCGACAGCGTCGGCTGCGGCACCCCGAGCAGCGCCGCCGCCTGGGTCACGTGCTCCAGCCGCGCCACCGCCGCGAACTGCGCGAGCCGGGGCGCCAGCAGCACGGCCGGCTCCTGCGGCCCCAACTCGGCCGCCCGGTACCGCTGCTCGCCACCGTCCACCGCCTCCGGACCGGACATCCCCGCACCACCTCGACTCATACGCCAGTGCATCGATCATCCACTGTTCATGCATTGGACGCATCAAAGGCGGCGGGCCTACCGTCGACGCCATGCAGCCCTCCGATACCGGGGCATCCGTGACCACCCCGGATGCCGCCGCCCCCGCCACCCCCCGCACCACCGCGGACGACCGCCACCGCCCCGGCCAGCGCGCCTTCCGCCGCGCCAACCTCGCCCTGTTCGCCGCCGGGGTCGCGACCTTCGTCCTGCTCTACTCCACCCAGGGCCTGCTGCCGATCCTCTCGGCCGACCTCGACCTCACCCCCGGCCAGGCCAGCTGGACGGCCTCCGCCGCCACCCTCGGCCTCGCCCTCGGACTGCTCCCGGCCAGCGCGCTCTCCGACAGGTACGGCCGCACCGCGGTGATGACGGCCTCCACCCTCGCCGCCTCCGCCTTCGCCCTCGCATTGCCCTTCGCGCCGGACCTCACCACCCTCGTCACCCTGCGGGTCCTCCAGGGCGCCGTGCTGGCCGGGCTCCCCGCCACCGCCATGGCCTACCTCGCCGAGGAGGTCCACCCCAGCGCCCTGCCCTCCGCGATGGGCCTGTACGTGGCCGGCAACAGCATCGGCGGAATGGGCGGCCGGCTGCTCTCCGGCTGGACCGCCGCCGGACTCGGCTGGCGTTGGGGCCTCGCCGCCTCCGCCGTCCTCGCCCTGCTCGCCACCCTCGCCTTCCGGCTGCTGATCCCCGCCGCCCGGCACTTCACCCCCGCCCCGGTGGACGCCCGCGCGCTCGCCCGGACCGTCGGACGGCACCTGCGCAACCCCCTGCTGGTGCGGCTGTACGCGCTCGGCCTGCTGTTCATGGCGGTGTTCGGCGCGGTCTACAACACCGTCGGCTACCGGCTGATCGCCGCGCCGTTCCACCTCCCCGAGTCGATCGCCGCCTCGATCTTCGTGGTCTACCTGGTCGGCACCGGCACCTCCGCCGCCGCCGGACGGCTCTCCGGCCGACTCGGCCGGCGCGGCGCCCTCTACGTCTCCATCGGCGTGACCACCGCCGGCCTGCTGCTCTCCCTCGCCGACTCCCTGGTCTGCGCCCTGCTCGGCCTGGTCCTGATCACCGCCGGCTTCTTCGCCGGCCACGCGACCGCCTCCTCCTCGGTCGGCCGCACCGCCAGCGAGGGCCGCGCCCAGGCCTCCGCCCTGTACCTGATCGCCTACTACCTCGGCAACAGCCTCGGCGGCACCCTCGGAGCCGACGCCTACCACTCCACCGGCTGGCCCGGCGCCGCCACCGTCGGCCTCGCCGCCATGGCCCTCGCCGCCGCCGTCACCCTCTACGCCACCCGCCGGGCCCACCTGGCCGGCCGGCGTTCGAGTCGGCTGGGCGGACTTTCCGCCAGGTAGACTTTCCCCATGGCAGACCTCAAGCGCCGCCGTCGCCCCCACCTGGTGTCCACGCCCGTGCGGAAGAAGGGCGTGGTCACCATTCCCCAGGAGATAAGAGAGCAGCTGGACCTCCAGGAGGGCGACCAACTGGTGGTCGCGGTGGAGGACGGCCGCATCGTCCTGACCCCCGCCTCCGTCGTCCCGGACGACCAGGCGTGGTTCTGGAGCGGCGCCTGGCAGGAGAAGGAGCAGGAGGTCGACGAGGCGATCGCCGCGGGCGAGCGGGGCGAGGTGTTCGAGGACGGGGACGCCTTCCTGCAGTCGCTCGCCGACGAGGCCGGCCTCGACCTGGGGGAGATCAAGCGCCGTGCCGACGTATGAGTCACTGGCCCACTTCCTGCGCGACTGGAAGGGCCTGACCGCCGCCCAGAAGACCGCGTTCCTGGTCGCGGTGGCCCAGTTCGTCGCCGACCTCCGAGCCGGCCAGGGCTTCCGCCACGGCCTGCGGGTGAAGAAGATGCAGGGCCTCCCGGACATCTGGGAGATGACCTGGGCCCCGGACGGCCGGGCGACCTTCAGCTACGGAACCCCGCTCCAGGACGGCGAGCCCCACATCGTCTGGCGCCGGATCGGCACCCATGACATCTTCGGCCGCCCCTGAGCGGTGAGAAACGTCGAGCCGCCCGCCGGGCCCACACGGCGGCCCGCGAGACCCCCGCCGTCCGGGCCTGAGCACACGAAGGGGCCCGCACCCGCCGAGCGGGTACGGGCCCCTTCGTCACCGTCTCAGGCGGCCGGCGCCTGGAAGCGGACAGCGGCCTGGGTGTCGGGCGTGACGTGGATGTCGAGCTCCGCCTCCAGCGCTCCGGCCAGCCGCTGCAGCAACGGGAGCGTGGGCACCGTGCCGGCCTCCTCGATGCACTCGATCTCGTCCACCGTCATCCCCGCACGACGAGCGACCTCGGCGTGTGACAGACCGAGGGCCTTGCGGCGGTCGTAGAGAGCCTGCCCGAATGCCTGGGAGTATCGGATCTCCAGCCGGTACGCGGCCATCTCGGCACTGTCCGGTACCTGCTCACCCAGCAGTTCGCGTGTGCGCCGGGTCTTCCACTGCGAGTGGTTCACCAGTGCTCTCCTTACCTCACGATCCGGCTGAACTCTTCGTGCGCCGGGGGATGCTCCGACTCGCAGGTCTTCTGAGCCCACAACGCCCGGGTGACCTCAGCAGTCTCCCGCATCCGCGCTTTGGTGAATACCGTCAACAGAATGATCCGCCGACCAGGTGCGAGCCAGTAGGTGATTCTCGTGGCCGCGCCGTCCAGGCGAAAGCGGAGCTCCCGCAGGGGTCCGTCCAGATGCCGCGCACGCGGCTCGTCGAGTGTGGTCGGGTGCTCGGCCAGGTGATCGACACGGTCCTCGACCACGGCATAGTGCCGCGCCGGAAGCGCGGTGAGCCAGTCGCGGACCTCGGGTTCGATCTCGACCGTGTAGCGGTCAACTCCCATGTGCGGCAGCGTAGAGCACACTGCCGCACAGGGAGTAGTCGCATGACTACCGTGCGATGCGGTCGAGGACGATCGGGTTCGGGGTGAAGGCCGTGCCCGCCGGGGCGACCTCGATGCCGCCGGCCAGGGCCTCGACGGCGTAGTCGAAGCGCTCCGGGGTGTCGGTGTGCAGGGTCAGCAGGGGCCGGCCGGCCACCACGGTGTCGCCGGGCTTGGCGTGCATCTCGACGCCGGCGCCGGCCTGGACCGGGTCCTCCTTGCGGGCGCGGCCGGCGCCGAGGCGCCAGGCGCAGACGCCGATCGCGTAGGCGTCCAGCGTGGTGAGCACGCCGGAGGCGGGCGCCGGGATGACGTGCTGCTCGCGGGCGACCGGGAGCGGGGCGTCGACGTCGCCGCCCTGGGCGGAGATCATGCGGCGCCAGTGGTCCATGGCGGAGCCGTCGCGCAGCGCGTCCGCCGGGTCCTTGCCCCGGACGCCGGCCGCGGCGAGCATCTCGCGGGCGAGCGCGAGGGTGAGCTCCACGACGTCGGCCGGGCCGCCGCCCGCGAGGACCTCCAGGGACTCCCGGACCTCCAGCGCGTTGCCCGCGGTGAGGCCGAGCGGGGTGGACATGTCGGTGAGCAGGGCGACGGTGTTGACCCCGGCGGTGGTGCCCAGGCCGACCATGGTGCGGGCGAGTTCGCGGGCGTCGTCCAGGTTCTTCATGAACGCCCCGGAGCCGACCTTGACGTCGAGGACCAGTGCGCCGGTGCCCTCGGCGATCTTCTTCGACATGATCGAGGAGGCGATCAGCGGGATGGCCTCGACGGTGCCGGTGACGTCGCGCAGCGCGTACAGCTTCTTGTCGGCCGGGGCGAGGCCGTCGCCCGCCGCGCAGATCACCGCGCCGACGGAGCGCAGCACGTCCATCATCTCCTCGTTGGAGAGCAGGGCGCGCCAACCGGGGATGGACTCCAGCTTGTCGAGGGTGCCGCCGGTGTGGCCGAGGCCGCGGCCGGACAGCTGCGGGACGGCGGCGCCGCAGGCGGCGACCAGCGGGGCGAGCGGCAGGGTGATCTTGTCGCCGACGCCGCCGGTGGAGTGCTTGTCGCTGGTGGGCAGCGGCAGCGAGGAGAAGTCCATCCGGACGCCGGAGCGGATCATGGCGTCGGTCCAGCGGCTGATCTCGCGCGGCCGCATCCCGTTCAGCAGGATCGCCATGGCCAGCGCGGACATCTGCTCGTCGGCGACCTCGCCTCGGGTGTAGGCGTCGATGACCCAGTCGATCTGAGCGTCGCTCAGCTCTTCGCGGTCGCGCTTGGTCCTGATGACGGAGATGGCGTCCATGCGTGCTCCAAGAGGGGTTTCAAAAGCGAAGAGTGTCGCGAGATGACCGGGTTCCGGCCCACTCGCGACACTCTACGCGCGTAACAGAAAGGGAGGCCAGAGCCTTCCAGGCGGAGTTGCGGAAGCTAGAGCCGCTCCGGCCCGAAGGCGTCGGGCAGGACCTCGCTCATCGGCTTCACGCCCGAGGCCAGCTCGACGAGCAGCTCCGGTCCGCCGTGCTCGTACAGCAGTTGGCGGCAGCGTCCGCACGGCATCAGCAGTTCGCCGGCGCCGTCCACGCAGGTGAAGGCGACCAGCCGGCCGCCGCCGGTGGAGTGCAGCGCGGACACCAGCCCGCACTCGGCGCACAGCCCCAGCCCGTACGAGGCGTTCTCGACGTTGCAGCCGGTGACCACCCGGCCGTCGTCCACCAGCGCGGCCGCGCCGACCGGGAACCTGCTGTACGGCGCGTACGCGCGGCCCATGGCCTCGCGCGCCGCCGTGCGCAGCAGCTCCCAGTCGATCGCGGACGACGCCGCGGAGGCCGCGGCCGTCACTTGCCCTGGCCCTTGCGGTAGATCTGGCCGTCCGCCTTGGGCATCCGCAGCCGCTGCGAGGCCAGCGCGAGCACCACCAGGGTGATCACGTACGGCGTGGCGACGATCAGCGGGCGCTGCACCGCGTCGGTGAGCGAGTACCAGGCGATCAGGCCGCCGGCCACCACGAAGGACACCACCGTCGCGGTGTACTTGCGGCGGTACAGGTGCCAGAGCGCGAGCAGGATCATCGCGATGCCCACGATCAGGATCAGCACGTGCACCGACTCCGGGTCGCGCAGCTGGAGGCTGTCGGTGAAGCCGAACAGGCCGGCGCCCATGGCGAGGCCGCCGGGCATCCAGTTCCCGAAGATCATCGCGGCGAGGCCGATGAAGCCGCGGCCGAGGGTCTGGCCGTCCTTGTAGAAGTGCGCCGCGACCAGCGAGAGGTACGCCCCGCCGAGGCCGGCGAAGGCGCCGGAGGCGATGACCGCGAGGTACTTGTACTTGTAGACGTTGACGCCCAGCGACTCGGCGGCGGTCGGGTTCTCGCCGCAGGAGCGCAGCCGCAGGCCGAACACCGTGCGCCAGAGCGCGAAGTAGCTGACCACGATCAGCGCACCGGCCAGCAGCACGACCACCGAGATGTTGGTGACCAGGCCGCCGAGCACGCCCGCGAGGTCCGAGACGAAGAACCAGTGGTGGCCCTCGATGCTCTTCAGGCCGGAGGACAGGCCCGGGACGGTGATGTACGGCAGCGGGTCCGCCGGCGGGGACTGGTTCTGGCCGGCACCGGCCGAGACGTAGTCCTTGTAGTAGATCCGGTTGACGTACGCGCAGATGCCCGGGATCAGCAGGTTGATGCCGACGCCGGAGACGATGTGGTCGACGCCGAAGGTGACGGTGACGACCGCGTGCAGCAGGCCGCCGAGCGCCCCGCCCAGCATGCCGGCCAGCAGGCCGACCCACGGGTTGACCAGGTAGCCCGCCCAGGCACCGCAGAAGGTGCCGGCGACCATCATGCCTTCGAGGCCGATGTTGACCACACCGGCCCGCTCGGACCAGAGACCGCCCAGACCGGCCATGCCGATCGGCACGGCGGCGCCGAGCGCGGCGGTGACCTGCCCGGAGGAGGTCAGCGAGTGGTTGCCGGTGGCCATGCCCACGGCGGAGAACAGCACCAGGGCGCCCGCGATCAGCAGCAGGACGACCGGCCAGGACAGCTTGCGCTTCTTCGCGGGTGCGCCCGGAGCCTTCGGACGCGCAGCGGTCGCCGTGCTCATGCGGAGACCTCCTTCTTCTCGCTGTTCGCGGCGGCCTGGGCGGCGAGCTGGGCGCCGACCTTCTGCTGCTGGCGCTTCAGGCCGTAGCGGCGCACCAGCTCGTAGGCGACGACGACGCAGATGACGATGGTGCCCTTCATGACGTCGACGATCTCGAAGGGGAAGCCGCCCTGGAGCGGCAGCACCGAGCCGGTGACGTCCAGGAAGGCGAACAGCAGCGCCGCGAAGGCGATGCCGATCGGGCTGTTCCGGCCGAGCAGGGCGATCGAGATGCCCAGGAAGCCCAGACCGGGCTGGAAGCTCTGGCCGAAGTAGTACGAGTTCTGCAGGAGCTCCGGCAGGCCGATCAGACCGGCGATGGCACCGGAGACCACCATCGAGATGACCACCATGCGCTTGACGTTCACGCCGGAGGCGGTGGCCGCGGACTCCGAGCGCCCGGTGGCGCGCAGGTCGAAGCCGAAGCGGGTGCGGGTCAGCACGAACTGGAAGACCACACCGACCAGGGCGGCGACGAAGATGAAGCCCCAGAGCGTTCCGCCGGCCGTCTCGATCGAGAAGAAGTGGCTGGACTGCGAGATCCGCTCGGTCTGGATGGAGTTGGTGGTGCCGCTGGTCTTCGGCGCGAAGACGCCGGGGACGAGCAGCAGGCCGATGATCGCGGTCGCGATCGAGTTCAGCATGATGGTCGAGATGACCTCGCTGACCCCGCGGTAGACCTTCAGCAGACCGGCGACGCTCGCGTACAGACCGCCGACCAGCATGGCGGTGATCAGCAGCAGCGGGATCTGGACGAAGGACGGCAGGTCCAGCTTGGCGCCGACGAAGGCCGCGAACAGCGCCGCGACCTTGTACTGGCCCTCGACGCCGATGTTGAACAGGTTCATCCGGAACCCGAACGCGGCGGCCGCGGCGGCCAGGTAGTAGGTGGTGGACCGGTTGAGGATGCCCACCTGGCCGTCCGACTTGCCGGCGTACGTGATCATCACGTTCCAGGCGTCGAACGGGTTCTTGCCCGAGGTCGCCAGCAGGACGGAGCAGATCGCGATGGAGAGCAGCACCGCGAGCACCGGCGCGGCCAGTGCGAGCACGATCCGCTCACCGCTGAACCGCTGGGCCAGGCCGGGCTTCGCGGCGGCGGGGTTGGGACTGGTCATGGGTTACTCCCCCGCCTGCGGGTCGTCGGCGGTGTCGGTGGGCTGGTGCCCGGCCTCGGCGACGGCCTCCGGCTCGGACTCCAGGTGGCCGCTGGCGGCACCGGTCATCGCGGTGCCGAGGTCCTCGGCGGTGACGGTGGCCGGGTCGGCGTCGGCGACCAGGCGGCCGCGGTAGATGACCCGGATGGTGTCGGACAGGCCGATCAGCTCGTCCAGGTCCGCGGAGATCAGCAGGACGGCCAGGCCGGCCCGCTGGGCGACCCGGATGTGCTCCCAGATCTGCGCCTGCGCGCCGACGTCCACACCGCGGGTGGGGTGGGCGGCGATCAGCAGCTTGGGCTGGTGGCTCATCTCGCGGCCGATGATCAGCTTCTGCTGGTTGCCGCCGGAGAGCGAGGAGGAGGTGACCTCGATGCCGGGGGTGCGGACGTCGTACTGCTCGACGATCCGCCAGGTGTCCGCCCGGGCGGCGGCCGGGTCCAGCAGCACGCCCTTGGAGTTGGGCGCCTCGGTGACGTGGCCGAGGATGCGGTTCTCCCAGAGCGGGGCGTCCAGCAGCAGGCCGTGCTTGTGGCGGTCCTCGGGGATGTACCCGATGCCGGCCTCGCGGCGGGCCCGGGTCTGGCTGCCGGAGAGGTCCGTGCCGTCCAGGGTGACGACTCCGGCGTTCAGCGGCAGCATGCCCATGACGGCCTCGACCAGCTCGGCCTGGCCGTTGCCCTCGACACCGGCGATGCCGAGGATCTCACCCTTGTGGATGCGCAGCGAGATGTCGTCCAGGACGACGCGCTCGATGCCCTCGGCGTCGGTCTTGGCGATCCGCAGGCCCTCGACGTCGAGCATCACGGTGTCGGTGACGGTCGACTCGCGGCTCTCCGGGGAGGGCAGCTCGGCGCCGACCATCAGCTCGGCGAGCTGGCGGGCGGTGACGGCCTTCGGGTCGGCGTCGCCGACCGTGGTACCGCGCCGGATGACGCTGATCGCGTCGGCCACCGCGAGCACCTCGTGCAGCTTGTGCGAGATGAAGATGACGGTGACGCCCTCGGCCTTCAGCTCCCGCAGGTTGTCGAACAGCGCGTCGACCTCCTGCGGGACGAGCACGGCGGTGGGCTCGTCGAGGATCAGGATCTTGGCGCCGCGGTACAGCACCTTGAGGATCTCGACGCGCTGGCGGTCGGCGACGCCGAGGTCCTCGACCAGGGCGTCCGGGCGCACGCCCAGGCCGTACTGGTCGGAGATCTCCTTGATCTTCGCCTTCGCCCTGGCCCCGATGCCGTGGAGCTTCTCGCCGCCGAGGACGACGTTCTCCCACACCGTGAGGTTGTCGGCGAGCATGAAGTGCTGGTGCACCATGCCGACGCCGCGGGAGATGGCGTCACCGGGGGTGTTGAACTCGCACAGCTCGCCGTTGATCGCGATGGTGCCCTCGTCCGGCTTCTGCATGCCGTAGAGGATCTTCATCAGCGTCGACTTGCCGGCGCCGTTCTCACCCATCAGGGCGTGCACGGTGCCGGTGCGGACGGTGAGGTTGATGTCGTGGTTGGCCACGACACCCGGGAAGCGCTTGGTGATGCCGCGCAGCTCGACGGCCGGTGTCGCCGTCCCCGCGCTGGGGATGCCGTCCTCGCGCGGGGGGACGGGGTCGGATGCGGTGATGGCGATCTCCTGGTGGTCTGGAGGCGCGTCGTCGCGCACGGAGGGCCAAGGGGGCTACGTGAGGGGACGGAACGGGGCCCGGGGGTACGCGTTGAGCGCACCCTGCCGGGCCCCTCCCGTGAACTGTGTCGTGTTGCGTCGCGCTGCCGGGCAGGCGGCAGGCGCTGCGGCGTCCGCGGACGCGCGGTCCTTACTGGCCCGGCGCGGTCGGGATCGTGGTGGCGCCGGACTTGATCGCGTCGGCGGCGGCCTTCAGCTTGTCCTGGATGTCGTCGATCTTGCCGCCGGTGGTGGCGAGCGAGACGCCGTCGGCCTTCAGGTCGAACAGCTTGATGCCGGTCGGGTTCTGGCCCTGCTTGACCGACTGGATGTACGAGAACACCGCGGTGTCGACGTTCTTGACCATCGAGGTCAGGATGCTGTTCTTGTACTTCGCCAGGGCCGGCTGGCTGGCCTGGTCGGAGTCGACACCGATGGCCAGGGCACCCGCCTTGTTGGCGACGGCCTCGATGGCGCCGTTGCCGGAGGAGCCGGCGGCGGTGTAGATGACGTCCGCGCCCTTGTCGAGCTGGCCCTGCGCGGACTCCTTGCCCTTGTCGGGCGCGGCGAAGCCGGTGAAGTCCGGCGGGGTGGACAGGTAGGTGGTCTCGACCGTGATGTTCGGGTCGACGGACTTCACACCCGCCTTGTAGCCGGCCTCGAACTTCTTGATCAGCTCGGACTCGACACCGCCGATGAAGCCGACGTGCTTGGCCTTCGACTTGTTCGCGGCGGCGACACCGGCCAGGTACGAACCCTCCTGCTCGGCGAAGAGCAGCGAGGTGACGTTGGACGGCTGGTCCTTGTCGTTCGAGTCGATGATCGCGAACTTGACGTTCGGGTTGTCCTTGGCGATCTTGTTGACCGCCGGCTGGTACACGAAGCCGACCGCGACGATCGTCTTGTAGCCCGCGTCGATCAGGTTCTTGAGGCGGGTCTCCTTGTCGGCCTCGGCCTCGCCCTGCTTGGCCTCGGCCTCGGTCACGGAGACGCCCAGCTCGGACTTGGCCTTGTCGAGGCCACGGGCGGCGGAGTCGTTGAACGACTGGTCGCCGCGGCCGCCGATGTCGTAGGCCATGCCGACCTTGAGCGAACCGTCGCCCGAGCCGGCGGAGGAGGAGTTGTCGGTGCTCTTTGCGCCGCAAGCGGCGAGCGAGGCCATGCCCAGGGAACCCGAGAGCACAACCGCGGCGAGCTTCATTGAACGGCGCAAGGGGATATCTCCTTCTACACGCAACCGTTTGGCGTGGTCGGACGCCACCGTAACGCGCGTAGAACACGGTTGTGTTACGGGGTGCCAGAGCGTTCGGGTTGTTATCAAACCGTGGTCTGATGTTCTTCCTGAGGCTCTATCCCATGCGCGGACGGTGATCCGGGGGTCGGTTTCGGCCCAGTTTACGGAACCGTTCCCGAGCCCCGGATCCGGCCGTTTCGGCACTCGCGCCGACCGCGCCGCCCCCCGGATCCGCCGTCAGCTGCCGTCCGGCTCCAGGGCCAGCGTCGAGAACAGCTCCACGCCGATTCCGATCGCCCGTTCGTCCACGTCGAACCGGCCCTGGTGCAGGTCCCGGACAGTGGCGTCGCCGGGGGCGCGGACGCCCAGCCGGGCCAGTGCGCCCGGGGCGTGCTCCAGGTACCAGGAGAAGTCCTCGCCGCCCAGGCTCTGCTCGGTGCCCTCCACCACCACGGCGCCGTCCCCGGCGAACCGGGCGTTCATCGCCTCGTCCAGCAGGGCGACCGAGACCGCCTCGTTGACCACCGGCGGCACCCCGCGGTGGTAGTCCAGCGTCCACTTGGCCCGGTACGTCTCGGCGAGCTTGGCGATCAGCTCGTGCAGCAGGTCCGGCGCCTCGCGCCAGCCGTCCAGCTCCAGGCAGCGGACGGTGCCCTCCAGTTCGGCGTGCTGCGGGATGACGTTGGGCGCGGAGCCGGAGGCGATCCGCCCCCAGACCAGGCTGACGCCCCAGCGCGGGTCCATCCGGCGGGCCAGCGCGCCCGGGAGGTCGGCGGCCGCCCGGGCGACCGCGGTGACCAGGTCGGTGGTCAGGTGCGGACGGGCGGTGTGCCCGCCGGGGCCGTCCAGGTGGAGCACCAGGCGGTCGCAGGCCGAGGTGATCGCCCCGACCCGCAGGGCGATCCGGCCGACCTCCACCTTCGGGTCGCAGTGCACCGCGAAGATCCGCCCGACGCCCGCCATCCCGCCGGCCTTGATCACGTCCAGCGCGCCGCCCGGCATGACCTCCTCGGCGGGCTGGAACACCAGCCGGACGGGGCGGCGCAGCTCACCCGTCCGGGCGGCCTCGGCCAGCACCAGGCCGGTGCCCAGCACCACCGAGGTGTGCACGTCGTGGCCGCAGGCGTGGGCCCGGCCGGGGACGGTGGAGCGGTACGGAACGTCGGTCTTGGCGTCGTCGATCGGCAGCGCGTCGATGTCGGCGCGGAAGGCCAGGAGCTCCGTGCCCGGGGTGGTGCCGGGCGGGACGATGTCGACGAGCAGGCCGGTTCCGCCGGGCAGCACCCGGGGTTCGAGGCCGGCGGCGACCAGCCGGTCGCGCAGCAGCCCGGTGGTGCGGAACTCCTGGCGGCCCAGCTCCGGGTGCCGGTGCAGATCACGGCGGAAGGCGATCAGCTCGGGCTCCAACGCCCGCACCCGGTCGCGCAGATCGGCGGCTGGACGTGCGGGGGCGAGAGTGGTGCCCGGCTGAGCGGGCTCAGGACGGTTCATCTCGCCAATCGTAGGCCTGTTGGGGGGATTTGGCCCGACTTCCGGAAAACTTGTCCCCGGATGGGCGCATACCGGCCGGACACGTGGGTATGACATCTTGTTTCAGCCGCCTTCCCCGGGTTGCGTGCCCTGTGCAACGATCCCCCCGGCCGGCGGTCACGGGCACCGATCCCCGGGTCGGCACCTGCGGGTTGACGGATGTTCAGCTCCAGGTCAGAAGCGCTCCACCGGGTCGTACGTCCCCCACACCCCGCGCAGCGCGTCGCACACCTCGCCGACGGTGGCCCGGGCGGCCAGCGCCTCCTTCATCGGGTACAGCACGTTCCCCGTCCCCCCGGCCGTGCGCCGCAGCCCGTCCAGCGCCCGGGCGACGGCGCCGGCGGAGCGCTCGGCCCGCAGCCGGGCCAGCCGCCGCGCCTGCCGCCGCTCGATCGCCGGGTCCACCCGCAGCGGCTGGTAGGGCTCCTCCGTGTCCGACCGGAAGCGGTTGACGCCGACCACCGTCCGCCGACCGGAGTCGACCTCCTGCTGGAGCCGGTAGGCGGTGCGCTCGATCTCGCCCTTCTGGTAGCCGCGTTCGATCGCGGCCACCGCGCCGCCCTGCTCCTCGATCCGGTCCATCAGCGCCAGCGCGGCGGCCTCCACCCCGTCGGTGAGCGACTCGACGGCGTAGGAACCGGCGAACGGGTCGACGGTGGCGGTCACGTCGGTCTCGTGCGCGAGCACCTGCTGGGTGCGCAGGGCGAGCCGGGCGGCCTTCTCGGTGGGCAGCGCGATCGCCTCGTCGAAGCCGTTGGTGTGCAGCGACTGGGTGCCGCCGAGCACCGCGGCGAGCGCCTGCACGGTGACCCTGGCCAGGTTGACCTCGGGCTGCTGGGCCGTGAGCTGCACCCCCGCGGTCTGGGTGTGGAAGCGCAGCATCTGCGAGCGCGGGTTCCGGGCACCGAATCCGTCCCGCATGATTCTGGCCCAAATCCTGCGGGCGGCGCGGAACTTGGCCACTTCCTCCAGCAGGGTCGCGCGGGCCACGAAGAAGAAGGAGAGCCGGGGGGCGAAGTCGTCCACGGCCATCCCGGCGGCGAGCGCGGTGCGCACGTAGGCGATCCCGTTGGCCAGGGTGAAGGCGATCTCCTGCGCGGGATCGG
Source organism: Kitasatospora sp. NPDC002543 (assembly GCF_053594915.1). NCBI lineage: Bacteria > Bacillati > Actinomycetota > Actinomycetes > Kitasatosporales > Streptomycetaceae > Kitasatospora > Kitasatospora sp. NPDC002543. Next base: position 15,699 of record NZ_JBSFWR010000043.1, read on the forward strand.
CCCCGGCCTCGGCCATGTGGTAGCCGGAGACGGAGATGGTGTTCCAGCGCGGGATCTCGGCCCGGCAGTACCGGAACACGTCGGCGGCCAGCCGCAACGAGGGCTGCGGCGGGAAGATGTAGGTGCCGCGGGCGATGTACTCCTTCAGCACGTCGTTCTGGACCGTGCCGGTGAGCGCCGCCGGCGCCACCCCCTGGGCCTCGCCGACCAGTTGGTAGAGGAGCAGCAGCAGGGCGGCGGGCGCGTTGATGGTCATCGAGGTGGACACCCCGTCGAGCGGGATGCCGTCGAACAGCACCGCCATGTCCTCGACGCTGTCCACGGCGACGCCCACCCTGCCGACCTCCCCGGCGGCGGGCGGCGCGTCCGAGTCGTAGCCCATCTGGGTGGGCAGGTCGAAGGCGACCGACAGGCCGGTGCCGCCGCCCGCGATCAGCCGGCGGTAGCGGGCGTTGGACTCGGCGGCGGTGCCGAAGCCGGCGTACTGGCGCATCGTCCAGGGGCGGCCGGTGTACATCGTCGGGTGGACGCCCCGGGTGTAGGGGTACTCCCCCGGCCGGCCCAGCCGGGCGCCGGGGTCCCAGCCGGCCAGGGACTCGGGGCCGTACAGGGGCTCGATCTCGAAGCCGGACTCGGCGCGGCGCGGCTCGGCTGCCATGGGGTCCTCCGGAGCTGGGGGGCGCGGTCCTCGCACTATCGGCGCCCCCGCCCCGCCGAGGGCGCCCGGCCCGCCGGGGCGGCGGCGCGGTTGAGATGATCGGGTGAACGACCGATGAGCCCCAGGGAGTGGCAATGACCGAGCAGAAGGTGGCCGTGGTCACCGGTGCCAGCAGCGGGATCGGCGCGGCGACCGCCCGCCGGCTGGCCGCCGAGGGCTTCGACGTGGTGCTGACCGCCCGCCGCACCGACCGCGTCACGGCGCTGGCCGAGGAGATCACCGGCCGGGGCGGTTCGGCCCGGGCCGTCACCCTGGACGTCACCGACCGGGCGGCGGTGGACGCCTTCGCCGCCTCGGTCGGCCGGGTGGACGTCCTGGTGAACAACGCCGGCGGCGCGATCGGCGCCGAGACCGTCGAGCACGGCGACCCGGACGACTGGCGGGCCATGTACGAGGTGAACGTGCTGGGCGTGCTGCACGTGACCCAGGCGCTGCTGCCCGCCCTGCGGGCCACCGGCGACGGCACCGTGCTGGTGCTCTCCTCGACCGCCGCCCTGGCCGCGTACGAGGGCGGCGGCGGGTACGTCGCCGCCAAGCACGCCGCGCACACCATCGCCGCCACGCTGCGGCTGGAGCTGTGCGGGGAGCCGATCCGGGTGATCGAGATCGCGCCCGGCATGGTGAAGTCCGAGGGCTTCGCGGTCACCCGCTTCCGCGGCGACGAGGAGAAGGCCGCCGCGGTGTACGCGGGCGTGGCCGAACCGCTCACCTCCGAGGACATCGCGGACACCGTGGCGTGGGCGGTCACCCGGCCCTCGCACGTGAACATCGACCTGCTGGTGGTCCGCCCCCGGGCCCAGGCCGCCAACCACAAGGTCCACCGGGCCTGATCCCGCCGGGCCCGCGCGCCCCGGTCGGCCGGTGCGGCCGGGGCGCGTTTGCGCAGGCGGGAGGGGGAGGGCGTGACACGAGAGCGTCAACGTCACAACTTGATAGCTCGTCCGGATGAATTCGGCGCGCGCTCTCCACAACTGATGACCGCTCAACTACCTTGGAGGCGCAGCACGACCGGCGCCGACGCGCCCCTCGGCAGCCCCTCATCCGCCTGTTCACCACCCCACTCCACCGGCACCTTCCCGCCCTCACGAGGAGGACCCGCTGGCCAGCGACATCCCGTCACAGCGGCTCGACGTCAGAACAGAGCCGACCCTCCTCGGGTTGCACCGCTTCAACGAAGCCGACGCCGGCGCGGCCGAGGAGGCCCTGCTGGCCTGCTGCGGCAGCCACCGCTGGGCCCTGCGGCTCACCGCGCACCGCCCCTACCCCGACATCGAGTCCCTGCTGGCCGCCGCCAGCGAGGCCTCCTACGACCTCCGCCCGGCCGACCTCACCGAGGCGCTGGCCGACGAGAGCTGGATGCCGCAGCCGCTGCTCGGCATGCGGGCTCCCGGCAGCCAGGCCGCGCACACCGCGCTGAGGGCGGCCCACGCCGCCTACGAGGCCCGGTTCGGCCACGTCTTCGTGGTCTGCCTGGACGGGGTCGCCCCGGAGGAGATGCTCGACACCGTGCTCTCCTCCATCCGCACCCGCCTCGCCAACGATCCGGACGAGGAGCGGCTGATCGCGGCCGACGAACTCCGCCGGATCGCCCTCCACCGACTGGCGCACCTGGTCGCGACCCCCTCGGAGGCCGCGGCGCGCTGAGCACGCGTCACGAACCGCTCTTCACTCGTCCGGGTGAGTCCGCCCACGGATCCACCCGGACGAGTGAGGCCGGGCCGCCACCCGGCCGCAACCGCCGCCGAGTCGGCACCGCCACGCCCCGCCCCCTCCGGTGCGGGGCGTGAGCACGCCGTCACCCATCGCGACGCCGGCGGCTTTGGTTCCCGCCCCGCTAGGCCAGAAGTGCCTGATTGATCACACCTGGGGCCCCCGGAGGCGGTTCACGACAAGGCGTCGATAGGATGCTGGCGGCCGGTGGACCGTACCCGGCCGGGCTGACCGACACCGAAGCCGGCCGAGCCCCCAATCGCTTCCGGAGGGTTTTTCCGTGCCGGCTGGAACGCTGTACCGCGGCCGGGAAGGCATGTGGAGCTGGGTGGCTCATCGAGTCACCGGCGTCCTCATCTTCTTCTTCCTGTTCGCCCACGTCCTGGACACCGCCCTCGTGCGAGTGTCGCCGGAGTCCTACGACACCGTCATCCAGACGTACAAGACTCCGCTCGTGAACCTGATGGAGTACGGCCTGGTGGCCGCCATCCTGTTCCACGCCCTGAACGGCCTGCGCGTCGTCGCGGTGGACTTCTGGTCCAAGGGCCCGAAGTACCAGAAGCAGATGCTCTGGACCGTCGTCGGCGTCTGGGTCGTCCTGATGGCCGGTTCCTTCTACGGGATCCTCCAGCACACGCTGATCTCCTGGTTCGGGAAGTGAGCCGAGACATGTCCACGGAAATCTCCGACGCCATCGTCGTCCCGTCGAAGCAGGCGCACACCGGCAAGGGACTGGGCACCGGCAACCCCGCCGACGCGTTCGTCATCGAGCCTCCGCGCAAGCGGACCAAGAAGACCCCGCGCCGCACCCGCACCAACTTCGAGATGCTGGCCTGGCTCTTCATGCGCCTGTCCGGTGTCGTTCTGGTCGTGCTGATCCTCGGCCACCTGCTGATCATGCTGGTGCTCGACGGCGGCGTCTCCAAGATCGGCTTCGCCTTCGTGGCCGGCCGCTGGGCCTCGCCGTTCTGGCAGGGCTGGGACCTCCTGATGCTCTGGCTCGCCATGCTGCACGGCGCCAACGGCATGCGTCAGGTGATCAACGACTACGCCGAGAAGGACTCGACCCGGCTCTGGCTCAAGGGGCTCATGGGTACCGCCACGGTCTTCACCGTGCTGCTCGGCACCCTGGTGATCTTCACCTTCGACCCCAACATCTGAGCCGCGAGCACCATCGACCATCGGCAGAGGCCAGAGGCGAGTTAACCCCCCATGCAGATTCACCAGTACGACACCGTCATCGTCGGCGCCGGCGGCGCCGGCATGCGCGCGGCCATCGAGTCGACGCAGCGCAGCCGCACCGCCGTCCTGACCAAGCTCTACCCGACCCGGTCCCACACCGGCGCGGCCCAGGGCGGCATGTGCGCCGCCCTGGCCAACGTCGAGGAGGACAACTGGGAGTGGCACACCTTCGACACGGTCAAGGGCGGTGACTACCTGGTCGACCAGGACGCCGCCGAGATCATGTGCAAGGAGGCCATCGACGCCGTCCTCGACCTGGAGAAGATGGGCCTGCCCTTCTCCCGCACCGAGCAGGGCCGGATCGACCAGCGCCGCTTCGGCGGTCACTCCCGCAACCACGGCGAGGCCCCGGTCCGCCGCTCGTGCTACGCGGCCGACCGCACCGGTCACATGATCCTCCAGACGCTGTTCCAGAACTGCGTCAAGCACGGCGTCGAGTTCTTCAACGAGTTCTACGTCCTCGACCTGCTGATCAACGAGGGCAAGACGGCCGGCGTCGTCGCCTACGAGCTGGCCACCGGCGAGATCCACGTCTTCCAGGCCAAGTCGGTCGTGTTCGCCTCCGGCGGCACCGGCAAGTTCTTCAAGGTCTCCTCCAACGCCCACACCCTCACCGGTGACGGCCAGGCCCTGGTCTACCGCCGCGGCCTGCCGCTGGAGGACATGGAGTTCTTCCAGTTCCACCCGACGGGCATCTGGCGCATGGGCATCCTGCTCACCGAGGGCGCCCGCGGCGAGGGCGGCATCCTGCGCAACAAGGACGGCGAGCGCTTCATGGAGCGCTACGCCCCCGTCATGAAGGACCTCGCGTCCCGTGACGTCTGCTCCCGCGCGATCTACACCGAGATCCGCGAAGGCCGCGGCTGCGGTCCCGAGGGCGACCACGTCTACCTGGACCTCACCCACCTGCCGCCGGAGCAGCTGGACGCCAAGCTGCCGGACATCACCGAGTTCGCGCGCACCTACCTCGGCATCGAGCCCTACACGGACCCGATCCCGATCCAGCCCACCGCGCACTACGCCATGGGCGGCATCCCGACCAACGTCGAGGGTGAGGTCCTGCGCAACAACACCGACGTCGTCCCGGGCCTGTACGCGGCCGGCGAGGTCGCCTGCGTGTCCGTGCACGGCGCCAACCGCCTGGGCACCAACTCGCTGCTGGACATCAACGTGTTCGGCCGTCGCGCGGGCATCGCCGCCGCCGACTTCGCCAACGCGAACGAGTTCGTCGAGCTGCCCGAGAACCCGGCCGAGAAGGTCCAGGCCCTGGTCGACGGCCTGCGCGAGGGCACCGGCACCGAGTCCGTGGGGCAGATCCGCAAGGAGCTGCAGGAGACCATGGACGCCAACGCCATGGTGTACCGCACCGGCGCCACCCTGAAGCAGGCGGTCGAGGACATCGCCGCGCTGAAGGAGCGCTACAAGAACGTCTCCATCCAGGACAAGGGCTTCCGGTACAACACGGACCTGCTGGAGGCCGTCGAGCTGGGCAACCTGCTCGACCTGGCCGAGGTGCTGGCCGTCTCCGCGCTGGCCCGTGAGGAGTCCCGCGGCGGCCACTACCGCGAGGACTTCCCGACCCGTGACGACGTGAAGTTCATGCAGCACACCATGGCGTACCAGGAGGTGGCCGCCGACGGCACCACCTCCATCCGCCTCGACTACAAGCCGGTCGTCACGACCCGCTACCAGCCGATGGAGCGTAAGTACTGATGAGCACTCCGACTGTGGAGAAGCACTCGGCCGCTCTGGACGCGGTCGAAGCCGGTGCGGTCCAGCCGATCACCGTCACCTTCCGGATCCGCCGGTTCAACCCGGAGGAGCACCCGGACCCGGTGTGGGTCGACTACCAGCTGACGATGGACCCGAAGGAGCGCGTCCTGGACGCGCTCAACAAGATCAAGTGGGAGCAGGACGGCACCCTCACCTACCGCCGTTCCTGCGCCCACGGCATCTGCGGCTCCGACGCCATGCGGATCAACGGCCGCAACCGGCTGGCGTGCAAGACCCTGATCAAGGACGTCAACCCGGAGAAGCCGATCACGATCGAGGCCATCAAGGGCCTGACGGTCCTCAAGGACCTGGTCGTGGACATGGACCCGTTCTTCCAGGCGTACAAGGACGTCATGCCGTTCCTCATCACCAAGGGGAACGAGCCGACCCGCGAGCGCCTGCAGTCCGCCGAGGACCGCGAGCGCTTCGACGACACCACCAAGTGCATCCTGTGCGCCGCGTGCACGTCGTCCTGCCCGGTGTTCTGGAACGACGGCCAGTACTTCGGCCCGGCCGCCATCGTCAACGCGCACCGCTTCATCTTCGACTCGCGCGACGAGGGTGCCGAGCAGCGCCTGGAGATCCTGAACGACCGTGAGGGCGTGTGGCGCTGCCGCACCACCTTCAACTGCTCCGAGGCCTGCCCCCGCGGCATCGAGGTCACCAAGGCGATCCAGGAAGTGAAGCGGGCCCTGGTCACCCGCCGCTTCTGATCCCACCCGCCGTACCGAAGGCCCCCGGCCCGATCCTCCGATCGGGCCGGGGGCCTTCGCGTTCGCCGCACGGGGTCAGCGCAGGGCGCCGAGGTCCTTCGGCACGGACCAGCCGCTGAAGGTCACCAGGTGCCGGTCGGGGGTGACGGCCCACAGGTCGGGCTCGCCGTCCGCGTCACCTTCGCCCGAGCTGCCGAGCGTCGGGTAGGCGGCGGTGGTGAAGCCGGTGGCCACGACGTCCGCCTTCGGGTCGGCGAGGGCGGAGTAGTCGAAGCTGCCGTCCGCCTGCTTCGGGACCGGGTACGCGTGCAGCTCACCGGTGGCCCGGTCGCGCGCCCAGAGTGCGAGGTTTCCGGCCGCGTCCGGACCGGGCGCGACCAGGTCGTAACCGGCCCAGTCACCGGTGGTGGTGAGCTTTCGGGCCTTCGCCCGGCCGAATGCGAAGTCGCCTCCGGCGTGCAGCCAGAGGTTGCCGTCCTCCAGCGTCAGCAGAGACGGGTCGAAGCCGCCGGCCGCCGGGCCGAACGCGACGATCTGCTCCGCCTTCGACCAGTCGTCGGCGAAGTCCGCGGGGCATGCCGTCTGCGCGCCCGCCCCGTCCACGCAGGTGCTCGGACGCTGGGCGCCGACCATGTTCCCGGCGAGGGCGCCGTAGTCGAAGTTCCGGTACAGGTAGAGGTAGTCCGAACCGGGCTGGTGGAGGAAGAGGTCGTCCGAGGACGGCGCATGGGCGTTCGACCAGCCGCGGTGGACGATCCGGTATGACTCCCAGCCGTTGTGGTCGGGCGAGGCGAGCGCCCGGATCGTCGCGTTGGGCGTGGTGTCGGACGCGTTCACGCCGATGTACTGCAGATTGCCCTGCGCGTCGGGCAGCAGGATGTCGGCGACACCGTCCCCGTCGACGTCACCGAGGGTCTTCGGCGGATTGGGGTTCGAGGGGGCGTAGAAGGTGTAGGACGCGTTGGCGACGTTGCCCACCTTGTCCAGCACCTGGACGTTGAGGGTGTTGGTGCCCCATCTCGGGATCTTGAGGGCGAGCGTCGCCGTCCCGTCGGCGGCCGGATTGACCGCGTCCCGCGAGTCGCAACCACCGACGCCGAGGTAGTCGAAGCCGTACCGGACGCAGGCGACGCCGGAGCCCGTCCCACCGGTCGGGGCCTGGTCGGCGGTCCTGATGACGAAGGTCGCCTTCTGGCCCCCGTACTTGGCGGCGGGACCGCCGTTCGGGAAGTCCGGCGAGGAGACCGTGGCGGTCGGCGGGGTGGTGTCCACCGTGAAATGGCAGTCCGCCGACGAGGCGGAGACCTGCTGCCCCTGGAGGGCCCAGGCGTGCCAGGCGTAGCTGTGCCCGTCCACCAGACCGCGGACCACGGTCTTGGCCTGCTGGGCGTACGCCTGGGCCTCGCCGGTGAACACCGGGTCGGTGCCCGTGGTCTCGTCCCGGACGGCGAACCGGGCGCCGGTGCCGTCGACCTTCGCGGTGAGCGTCGGACCGTAGTTGGTCCAGCCGACCCAGCCCGGAGCGGTGGTCGAGTCGCAGGCCTCACTTCGGTAGTCGCCGCCCTGGCTGGTGCCGAGGACGGCCGGCGCCGTGTCGGCCACGGCCGCCGTGGGCGTGGTCAGCAGACCTGCGGCCACGGCGACCGCGGCCACCCCGCCGAGTTTGCGCACGTACGCGTTCCTCATCGAATCCCCACCCCTGGTGTCGTCCTGTGGCTCTTCTGTGCGAGCCGTGAGGATCCTGCCAGTGGGGTCCGACAGCGGCAACGGAGATTCTTCAGTCGGCGGCCGGGGCCCGGCGGGCGGCGCGCAGGCCGCGCAGGCCGACGGTGCCGACCGCGATGCCGAGGACGAACGAGGTGATCGCGAGGAGGAGGTGCACCCAGAAGAAGGCGGTGGGCTGGGAGTGGTCGCCACCGGTGAAGGCCTGGCCGCCGGAGTCCTTCCAGAGGTTCTTCACGAAGGTCGTCCAGATGATGATCGACCAGACCCCGAAGGCGGTCAGGAACCAGGAGGTGCGGCGGCTGAGCTTCATGGGGGTCCTCGGCGTGTGAAGGCGGTGTGCGTCCCAGTATGCGCGGGCCGCCGATCGGCGTACGGCGGACCCCTCCTGCGGAGGACGGCGCCCCGGGGGAGGGCGCCGGGAGCCCCGAGTGGGTACGGTCTGCTGGTGCCCACACCCCGTCTCACGTTCGCGCGCCTGTGCGCCGCGCTCACCGCGGCCCTCCCGGTCCTGCTCGCTGTCCCGGCGGGCGCGGCCCCCCGGCAGCCGCCCCCGCCGGCCGCGGTCGGCGGCGAGCGGCTCGGACTCCCCGGGGTGCAGGTCGCCCCGATGGCGGGCGCCCCGCCGCTGCCCGGAGACCTCACCGGCCAGTCCTGGATAGTCTCCGACCTGGCGTCAGGAGAGGTGCTGGCGGCCAGCAACCCGCACCTGCGGCTGCCCCCGGCGAGCACCCTGAAGATCCTCTTCGCGGACACCGTGCTGCCCAAGTTCGACCGCGACGCGGTGCACCGGGTGGCCGACGAGGAGATCCAGGGGATCGGCCCCGGCAGCAGCCTGGTCGGCATCAAGGAGAACCTGGACTACCGGGTCGAGGACCTGTGGCGCGGGGTGTTCCTGAGCTCCGGCAACGACGCGGTGCACGTCCTGGCGCACATGAACGGCGGCGTCCCGCAGACCGTCGCCGAGATGCAGTCCCGCGCCGACGCGCTCCAGGCCCGGGACACCCGGGTGATCTCCCCGGACGGCTACGACATGGACGGCCAGGTCTCCTCGGCCTACGACCTGTCGCTGTTCGCCCGGGCCGGCCTGCGCAACGCGGACTTCCGGATGTACTGCGCCACCCGGGACGCCATGTTCCCGGGCGGCATCGACCGGAACACCGGCCAGCGCGGCAGCTTCGGGATCGCCAACACCGACCGGCTGCTGGGCAAGTACCCGGGCCTGATCGGCGTGAAGAACGGCACCACCACCAACGCCGGCTCGACCTTCGTCGGCGCCGCCGAGCGCGACGGCCGCACCCTGCTGGTGACGGTGATGCACCCGGCGAGCTACCAGCGGGTCTACGACGAGACGGCCGCCCTGCTGGACTGGGGCTTCGCCGCCGCCGGCAAGGTCCAGCCGGTCGGCAGGCTGGTCGACGAACTGCCGCCCGCCGGCGCCGAGCCGACCGGCCAGGCCGACGGCACCGCCGCCGCCGCGCCCGCGCCGCCGCCGCACCCCTCGGCCGCCGCCGCGGCACCCGCCGCGTCCGGCGGGCTCGGCGCCGTCGGCTGGTCGGCCGTGGTGGCGGCCGGGGCCGTCGTCGGGGGCGGCGCGCTGCTGCTGCGCCGGCGCCGCTCCGCCGGCTGACCGACCGGCGGGAGGGCCCGGCCTCAGTCCCCGGGCCGGGCCCTCCGCTTCGCCCTCTCCCGTTCCTTCTCCGCCTTCTCCGCCCGCTTCGCCCTCTCCGCCCGCGCCGCCGCGGCCCGCTCCGCCTCCGCCGCCTGCGCCTCGTCGGCCGCCTCCAGCAGCGCCCGTCCCTGCGCCCTGGCCCGCTCCCGGGCGGCCTCCGGATCGGCCGTCGCCGTCCAGGCCACGCAGTACATCAGCAGCCGGGAGACGAAGTTGATCCACAGCAGCAGCGCCACCGGGGTGGCGAACGCCCCGTACAGGTTCCGTCCGGCGACCGAGCCCAGGTAGGAGGCGAGCAGCAGCTTCAGCAGCTCGAAGCCGACCGCGCCGATCAGCGCGCCCTGCACGAGGTCCCGGCGGCGCTGGTCGGTGATCCCGGGGAAGGGCGCCAGCAGGTAGGCGAACAGCAGCATGTCGCACGCTATGGCGATCAGCACGCCGACCGCGGTCAGCAGGTAACCGCTGGTGAGGCCGCTCGCCTCGGCGATCCACCCCGCGAGCGTGGTCCCGGCCGCGGAGGCGGCCAGCGAGAACAGCGACACCAGGCCGAGGCCGGCCAGCACCGCCACGTCCCAGGCCTTGCGCAGCACCGGGTTGCCCTCGTCGTGGGGCAGCTGCCACAGGTCCCGGATCGAGGTGCGCATGGTGTCCACCCAGCCGAGGCCCGAGACCAGCAGCAGTGCCCCGCCGACCAGTCCGACGGTGCCCGCGTTGGACACCAGGGCGGGCAGGTTGAGCGCGTCCGCGAGCCCCGGCAGCTGGTCGGCGATGTGGCCCTGCAGGTCGTGCACCCGGCTGTCGCTCAGCGTCGCCGCGGCGATCGCCAGGCCCACCGTGAGCAACGGGAACAGGGCGAGGAAGCCGAAGAAGGTGACGGCGCCCGCCAGCCGGTTGCCCCGGGCGGCGGCGAAGTACTCGTACACCCGGTACGGACGGCTGCGCAGCACCCGGGCCACGAGCGGGCCGACGACCGGCAGGCGGGTCAGGAAGTCCACCTACCGGTTATACCGGCCCATCCCCCGAACGGGTGTCAGATCGCGTCTACCGCTTGACGAGTCGGCGGGCCTTGGCGAGGGCCCGGACGGCCTGGTACGCGCCGTAGCGGCCGTGGCCGAGCAGCTCGGTGCGCACGCCGTCCACACCGGCCGGCGGCCGGTAGCCGGCCGGCCGCAGCCGGGCGCAGTGCTCGGCGGCCCGGCGGAAGTACTCGCGGCGGTCGCCGGGCGGGACCCGGCCGGGCTTGGAGACCACGGTGTTGAGGTGGTGCAGCATCCGCCCGTAGACGACCGGGCGCCAGCGGTCCAGGTCGGGGCGGCCGTCGAGGAAGGCGAAGACCAGGTCGTACTGGGCGAACACGTCGAAGTGCTTGCGGCTCGCGGTGGCCAGGATGTTGCCGCCCTCCTGACGCTGGCGGTAGTGCACGCCGACCCGGTCGAGCAGGGTGATCCGGGCGGCGGCGAGCAGCGCCGGGTACGTCCAGGGGGTGTCCTCGTAGTAGCCGGCCGGGAAGACCAGCCGCTGCTCGGTGACGAAGCCCCGGCGGTAGGCCTTGTTCCAGACGACCTGGAGCAGGTCGAGCAGGTCGGGGCGGGCGTCGAGGTCGAAGACGTCCGGGGAGTCGGCGCCGAAGACGTGCGCGGAGGCGGCCCGGGTGATCCGGCCGTCGGCGTAGGTGCGGGCGTAGTCGTAAACCAGGACGTCCGGGTCACTCGTGGCGGTGAGGCGCTCGTCGACGGCCTTCAGCAATCCGGGGGTCAGGGTGTCGTCGCTGTCGAGGAAGATCACGTAGTCCCCGGTGGCGACCTCCAGGCCGGCGTTGCGGGCCCGGCCGAGGCCCACGTTCTCCGGCAGGTGCAGCACCCGGACCCTGGCGTCGGCGGCGGCGAACCCGTCCAGGACCGCGCCGCAGCCGTCCGGGGAGCGGTCGTCCACCGCGATCAGTTCGAAGTCCGGGCCGTCCTGGGAGAGCACCGAATCGAGGCACTCGGCGAGGTAGTCCTGGACCTTGTACACGGGGACGATCACGCTGAAACGGGACACGGACCCAGAGTAGTGGTCCCCGGGTGGGCCGAGTCCCCGGAGGTAGGATCGGGGGCGCACGTACGCACCGATCCAAGTGCGGTCAGGCCCCGTACGGGCTGCCACGCTCCTCCAGAGAAAGGCCTGCGTAGCCGATGGCTCCCCGCCTCTCCATCGTCGTCCCGATCTACAACGTCGAGCGCTACCTCGTCGAATGCCTCGACTCGATCGCCGCCCAGACCTTCACGGACTTCGAGTGCGTCATGGTCGACGACGGTTCGAAGGACGGAAGCGCGGCGCTCGCCGAGGCGTACGCGGCCGAGGACTCCCGGTTCCGGCTGGTCCGGCAGGTGAACAAGGGCCTCGGCGCGGCCCGCAACACCGGCATCCGGCACATCGACCCGGACTCCGAGTTCCTGTGCTTCGTGGACAGCGACGACTCGATGCCGCCGAGTGCGTACGAGCTGATGATCAACACGCTGGACGAGACCGGCTCGGACTTCTGCACCGGCAACGTGCTGCGCTTCCGCGCCGTGGGCTACTACCAGTCCGGCGGCCACCTGAAGCCGTTCAAGGAGACCAGGCTCAAGACCCACATCACCGAGATCCCGGCGCTGGTCACCGACCGCACCGCGTGGAACAAGGTGTACCGCCGCTCGTTCTTCGACGCGGCCGGCCTGCTCTACCCCGAGGGCATCCTGTACGAGGACGCGCCGGTCAGCGTCCCGCACCACTACCTGGCCAAGAGCGTCGACGTGCTCTCCGAGCCGATCTACCACTGGCGCGAGCGCGAGGTCGGCGAGATGTCGATCACCCAGATGCGCACCAACCCCAAGGGCCTGATCGACCGGGTCTCCTCGGTCGAGCTGGTGCGCGCCTGGCTGATGAAGCAGACCGAGCCCCGCTTCGCCGAGTACCTGCGCTCCTACGACGAGAACACCCTCGTCGAGGAGATCCCGATGTTCTTCTCCTCCCTCGTCGAGGGGGACAAGGAGTACCGGGACGCCTACCTCCAGCACGTCGGCCGGCTGCTCCGGGCGATCGGCGCCGAGCAGGTCGGCAAGGGGCGCGCGCCGCTGCGTCTGAAGTACCACCTGACCCTGTCCGGCCGGATGGACGAGCTGGTCGAGCAGATCACCTACGAGCGCGAGAGCGGCGGCGGCGTCCAGGCCCGCGGCCTGCTGCGCCCGTACGCCGACTACCCGTTCCTGCGCGGCGGGCGCAAGAGCGTGCCGGCCGGGGTCCTCAAGCTGGACAACTCCCTGGTCATCCGCAGCCGGCTGTACGACAGCGTCTGGCAGGACGGCAAGCTCCGGATGACCGGGCACGCGTACCCGGAGCAGCTGGGCGCGGCCGGCAAGCACGACATGGTCCGCACCCTGGTGCTGCGCGAGGCCAAGGGCCGCCGGGTCATCGCGGTGCCGATGAAGACGACGTACAGCCCCGAGGCCACCGCCAGCTGCCAGCACGACCTGTACAGCTGCGACTGGTCCGGCTTCACCGTGGCCATCGACCCGAAGAAGCTCAGGCACCGCGGCCAGTGGAAGGACGGCAACTGGCGCGTCCTGGTGGCCGGCGCGGGCAAGGGCGGGGTCTACAAGGGCCGGATCTCGGCCGGGTGGAGCGACAGCGCCCAGTTCCTCCCGTCGCACTGGGTCGAGCCGGACGTCCGGATCGTGCCGTGGATCCGGGACAACTTCGTCTACCTCCGGGTGGAGACGGTCAAGGCCCGGGTGACCGGCCTGGCCGCGCGGGGCGACCGGCTGGAGGTCTCGGGCGCGGCCCGCTCCGGCCCGAACTTCGCCGGGGCGCGGCTGCGGCTCACCCACACCGAGTCGGACCGCCAGGTGACCTTCCCGCTGGAACTGGGCACCCCGGTCGGCACGCTCCAGCCGTTCACCTCGGCCCTCCCGGTCGCCGAGCTGACCGCCGTCCGCGAGGCCTGGGCCGAGCTGGACCCGGTGGCCGCCGAGCGCAGCCGCGACCACTGGGACACCGCCCTCCTGCTGGCCGACGGCAGCACCGTCCCGCTGGCCTGGGACGACCGCAACGCGCCCGAGCGGCTGCACCTGGCGCTGAACCCGCAGGCGCCGGTCGCCGAGCGCCGGGCGCTCTACTCCAAGCCCTCCCCCGACGGGCACCTCCAGTTCACCGACCAGGTGCTCCAGCCGCTGGTGGACGAGGTGGCCTCGCGCGGCGCCGACGGCTTCCTGCTGAGCGGCTCGTTCCCGCTGCCCGGCGCGCACCGCTGGGAGCTGGTGGTCCGCCACAAGTGGCGCGAGGAGGAGCACGCCTACCCGGTGGAGATCTCGGACGGCCGGTTCCGCACCGCGCTGCCCGCCGTGCCGACGGCCTCCTTCGCCGGCCGGGTGCCGCTCTCCCGGGGCACCTGGCACGTCGTCTTCCGGCCGGTCGGGGTGCCGGTGCCCGAACTGCCGGACGCCTCCGCCCTCGTCACCCCGGACTGCTTCGACGTCCTGCCGGTCGTGGTGGAGTCCCGCGGCAAGCGGATACTGCTGGAGCGCCGCAACCACGACGGCCTGTCGCTGGAGTCGGACTCGGTGCTGCTGCCCGAGGAGCGGGCCGGGTTCCGCCAGCGCCGGCTGCAGAACGTGGACTACCCGGCCGCCCGCCGGCTGCCGGTGCGCGACACGGTGGTGTACCACACCGGGAAGTACGGCACGTACTCCGGCTCGCCCCGGGCGGTCCACGAGGAACTGGTCCGCCGCGGCCTGCCGGTCGAGCACCTGTGGGGCAACGACGACATGCAGGCCGAGCTGCCGCAGAGCGCGACCGCGCTCCGCTACCGCAGCCCGGAGTGGTACGAGGCGCTGGCCACCGCCAAGTACGTCGTGGCCAGCACCCACCTGCCCGAGTTCTTCGTCCGCCGCCCCGACCAGGTGGTCGTCCAGACCTGGCACGGCACCCCGCTGAAGCAGATCGGCTTCGACTTCGAGAAGGTCTGGTTCACCGACTCCAAGTACCTGAAGAGCCTGGCCCGCGAGGTCCCGAACTGGAGCCTGCTGGTGGCCGGCAACCGCTGGTCGGCCCCGGTGCTGCGGCGCGCCTTCGACTTCAAGGGCGAGATCCTGGAGAGCGGCTCCCCCCGGAACGACCTGCTGTTCGCGACCGACCGGGAGAAGACCGCCGAGCAGGTCCGGGAGCGGCTCGGCCTGCCCGAGGGCAAGAAGGTCGTGCTCTACGCGCCGACCTGGCGCGAGGACCGGCGCCGGCCGCAGGGCGGCTACCAGATCGACCTGCGGATCGACCTGGCGGCGGCCAAGGCGGCGCTCGGCGACGACCAGGTGCTGCTGGTGCGCCGGCACCACCTGATGTGCGGCCAGATCCCCGGCGCCGGCAACGGCTACATCTGGGACGTCGGCAGCTACCCCGACATGGCGGAGCTGCTGCTGATCGCCGACGTGCTGGTGACCGACTACTCGGCGAGCGTGTTCGACTTCGCGTCGACCGGCAAGCCGATCGTGTTCTTCGCCCACGACCTGGAGCACTACCGGGACAACCTGCGCGGCTTCAGCCTGAACTTCGAGGCCGAGGCGCCCGGCCCGATGCCGACCACCTCCGAGGAGCTCGTCTCCGTGCTCGGCCGGATGGACGAGGTCGCCGCGGAGTACGCGGACCGGGCCACCGCGTTCCGCGAGGCGTACTGCGACCTGGACGACGGCAAGGCCGCCGCCCGCGTCGTCGACGCGATGCTCCGCAAGGAATAGCCTCCGCGCACGGATCCGCGGGCGCCCGGCACCGGTGGTGGTGCCGGGCGCCCACGCTTTTCCGGGAACGCGCGGGAAAGCACCGGAACGCACCGGAACGCGCGGACCCGGAAATCCTGGAACACCGGACCCGCATTCGAACCGGAGTTCCCGGAAACGCATTCCCGGGAGCATTCGAAAAGTCGTGCAATTGACCCCGGAGCCATTTCTGGATGGGATGTTGACTTCCCTTCCGAAGGGCTCCCACTGCCATGCCTGTGCTCACGCGGCTGGTCCTGCCGCACGCCGCTCCCCGGGTGACCGGCGAGCGCCCCGCCGCCGACGAGGACGTCGTCTTCGGCCTGCTGCGCGCCCGCTGGCACGGCCGCGGCCTGGAGCTCACCGGCTTCGCCCGACCGGCCGGCCAGGACACCGCCCGGCCCGGCTCCGCCTGGACCTGGCTGACCCTGCGCCACCAGGATCCGGCCCAGCCCCCGGTTCACCTGCGCTCCCGCCCCCGCCGGATGCCCGAGGTCACCGACGACAGCGCCCAGCCCGCGCACAACCACGACTGGTCCGGCTTCACCGCGCTGATGGCGCCCGGCCGGCTGCGCCGCGACGGCCACTGGCTGCTCGGCGACTGGCGGATCGAGGCCACGCTCTTCACCCGCCCCAGCCCCACCCGGGTGCGCCGCCGGTACGGCGCCCTCGCCCCGCACTGGTGCGGTTCCGGCGAGTACCCGCCCGCCCACTGGGTCGACCGGGACGTCCGGCTCCAGCCGTTCTTCGCCGACGACCGGCTGCACCTGCGGCTGGAGCGCCCGGCCGTCCTCATCGACCGCGCCGCCCCCGCCCCCGACGGCCTGGAACTGGGCGGCGTCGCCGACACCTGCCCCTCCGGCACCGTGCTGCGGCTGCGTCACCGGGAGAGCGACGCGGTGGTCGAACAGCCGCTCGCCCGCACCGGCAACACCTTCGCCGTCCGGGTGCCGTACCGGCCGTTCACCACCGACGGGCGGGGCCGCGGCGGGCTGGAGCACTGGGACGCCGAACTGCTGCACCCCGACGGCGGCACCGAGCCGCTCTGCCTCGACGAGCGCGACGGCCCGGTAGCCGGTCAGCACCCGCTGCCCGGCACCCCGGACCGGGTGCTCTACCTCAAGCACCTCGCCGACGGCCGGCTCCAGCTCTGCGTCCAGCCCGCGGCCGGCCTGGTCGACCGGATCGCCGTCCGGGACGGCGGCTTCGAACTGGCCGGCCACTGCCCGGACCCGGCCGCCGACCGGCTGGAGCTGGTGCTGCGGCACTCCGACTCCGCGCACGAGGTCCGCAGCCCGGTCGGCACCGGCCCGGACGGCCGCTTCCTGGTCCGGGTGCCCGCCACCCGGACCGGCTCGGACGGCGTCGCGCTGCCGCTGCGCAAGGGCGTCTGGGCGGCCGCGCTGGAGCCGGCCGGCCGCCCCGGGGAGGGCCGCCCACTGCTCGCCGCCCCCGCCGCGCTGTCCGCCGTACCCGCCGCCGCCACCGCCGGCGGCAAGCGGATCCTGCTGCAACGCCGGTGGCACGACACCCTGGTGGTGGACTCCACCCCGGTGCTCGGCGCCGCCGAGCGCAGCGCCTGGACCCAGCACCGGCTGCGCACCGAGCGCTACCCGGCCGCCCGCCGCGCGCCGCTGCGCGAGGCGGTGCTGTACGACGTGTTCGGCGGCCGCGGCTACGCCGACTCACCGCGCGCGGTGCACGCCGAACTCGCGCGCCGGCAGGCCCGGTTGGAGCACCTGTGGGTGGTCGACGACGCCCAGGCCGAGCTGCCGGCCGGGGTCGTCCCGGTGCGCAGCTGGAGCCCGGAGTGGTACCGCGCGCTGGCCACCTGCCGGTACCTGGTCGGCAACACCCACTTCCCGGACTTCCTGGAGCGCCGCCCAGGCCAGGTCGTCGTGCAGACCTGGCACGGCTCCCCGCTGAAACGCATCGCCCACGACGTCGAGAGCCCCTGGCTCGCCGACCGCGGCTACCTGCGGGCGCTCGACCGGGAGACCCCGCAGTGGAGCCTGCTGCTCTCCCCCAGCCCGTTCGCCACCCCGATCCTGCGGCGCGCCTTCCGCTACGGCGGCGAACTGCTGGAGTCCGGATACCCGCGCAACGACGTGCTCGCCCGCCCGGACCGGCGGACCGCCGCGTCGGTGCGCCGCCGGCTCGGCGTCCCCGAGGGCCGGCGCATCGTGCTGTACGCGCCGACCTGGCGCGAGGACCGGCAGCGCGGCGACGGCGACGGGTTCCGGCTCGACCTGCGACTGGACCTCGACCACGCCCGGCGCCTGCTCGGCCCGGACCACGTGCTGCTGGTCCGGCCGCACGCGCACGTGCGCGAGCCGCTGCCCGGCGCCGGCGACGGCTTCCTGTACGACTGCGGGGACTATCCCGACCCGCAGGAGCTGCTGCTGGTCGCGGACGTGCTGGTGACCGACTACTCGTCGATCATGTTCGACTTCGCCATCACCGGCCGCCCGATGTACTTCTTCACCTACGACCTGGAGCACTACCGCGACACCCTGCGCGGCTTCACCTTCGACTTCGAGTCGGACGCCCCCGGCCCGCTGGTGCCGACCTCGGCCGAACTGCTCGGCGCGCTGCGCGAACTCGCCGACGGCGACGGCGGATCGCCGCCCGGCTACGCCGAGCGCTACCGGCGCTTCCGGGCCGAGCACTGCGGGCTGGACGACGGCGGCGCGGCCCGCCGGGTGGTCGACCGGATGCTCGAACTCGGCGGCCGGGGAGGCTAGACCACTCCCCGGACCGTCCTGCGGTCCGTGCCCCGGACCGTACCCCGGTTCACCCGAACGGGTAGCTCCGCCAGGGCCGCCAGACCTCGTCCGTGTCGAAGCGGGACAGGCCGAACCCCGGCACCGTGAAGTCCGCCCGGAAGTCGCGCGCCTGCTCGTACGCCTGGTCCAGCACGTCGTCGGGCAGGCCGTGGGCGACCGTCACGTGCGGGTGGTACGGGAAGGCCAGCTCGCGGGCCAGCGGGCCGGAGCGGACGTCCGCCTCCAGCAGCCGGCACTCCTGCGCGCCCTCCTCGACCCGGACGTACACCACCGGGGAGACCGGGCGGAAGGTCCCGCTGCCGTGCAGCAGCATCCGGAACGGCCGGTGCGCGGCCGCCACCGCCGCCAGGTGCTCCTCGATCTTCGGCAGCAGTTCGGCGGGGACCTCGGTCGGGGGCAGCAGGGTGACGTGCGTCGGTATCGACCGGGCCAGCGGATCGCCGTGCCCTGCCCGGGCGTCCTGGACCGCCGTGCCGTACGGGTCCGGGACGCTCACGGACACGCCGATGGTGACGACCTCGGGGAGGTCGCCACCACCGGGCAGGCGCGTGAGCGGAGTCACCGCTTGGCGGCCGGGAGGAAGCCGATCCGGTCGTACACCGTCTCCAGCGTCACCGACGCCACCTCACGGGCCTTGTCGGCGCCGATCGCCAGCACCCGGTCCAGCTCGGCCGGGTCGTCCAGGAAGCTGCGGGTGCGCTCCTGGAACGGCGTCACCCACTCGGTGAACAGCTCGGCCAGCTCGGTCTTCAGGGCGCCGTACATCCTGCCCTCGAAGTGCGCGACCAGCTGGTCGATCGTCTGACCGCTGAGCGCGGAGTGGATGCGCAGCAGGTTGGAGACGCCGGCCTTCTCCTGCTCGTCGTAGGAGACGACGGTGCCGGTGTCGGTGACGGCGCTCTTGAACTTCTTGGCGCTGGCCTTCGGCTCGTCCAGCAGGCTCACCAGGCCCTTGGGCGAGGAGGCCGACTTGCTCATCTTCACGCCCGGGTCCTGGAGGTCCTGGATCTTCGCCGTCTCCTTGAGGATGTACGGCTTCGGGACGGTGAAGGTCGGGCTGTAGCGGGTGTTGAAGCGCTCGGCGATGTCGCGGGTGATCTCCACGTGCTGGCGCTGGTCCTCGCCGACCGGGACGGCGTCCGCCTGGTAGAGCAGGATGTCCGCGATCTGCAGGATCGGGTAGGTGAACAGGCCGACGGTGGTGCCCTCGGCGCCGTACCGGGAGGACTTGTCCTTGAACTGGGTCATCCGGGAGGCCTCGCCGAAACCGGTGAGGCAGTTCATCACCCAGGCGAGCTGCGCGTGCTCGGGCACGTGCGACTGGACGAACAGCGTGCAGTCGTCCGGGTCCAGGCCGGCGCCGAGCAGCTGGGCGGCGGACACCCGGGTGTTCTCGCGCAGCGTCGCCGGGTCCTGCGGCACCGTGATCGCGTGCAGGTCGACGACCATGTAGAAGGCGTCGTTGGCCTCCTGGAGGTCGACCCACTGGCGCACCGCACCCAGGTAGTTGCCGAGGTGGAACGAGCCGGAAGTGGGCTGGATGCCGGAGAGCACCCGGGGACGGTCCTTGACCGGACCAGTGACCGCTGCGTTGACCATGCGGGCCATTCTTCCAGTTCCACCGCTCGCTCAGGAAACCTCCGCCCCCGCGGGGTCGACCAGTGTGACCGCACTCACCCCCACCCGGGCGATCCGCCGGCCCTCGACCTTGGCCACCGTCAGCAGCACCCCGCCGCCGCCCTCGACCGGGACCCGCACCTGGTCGCCGTCCCGGGGCAGCCGGCCGAGCGCGGCCACCAGACAGCCCGCCACCGTCTCGTACGGGCCCTCGGGCAGGGTGACGCCGGTCTCCTCGGCGAAGTCGCCGAGGTTGAGCAGGCCGTCCAGCTCCACGCCGCCGCCGGCCAGCCGGCGGGTGGGGGCGGACTCCGGGCGGTCGTACTCGTCCCGGATCTCGCCGATCACCTCCTCGACCAGGTCCTCCAGGGTGACGATCCCGGCCGTGCCGCCGTACTCGTCCACCACGATGGCCAGGTGGTGGCCCTCCCGGCGCATCTCGCCCATCGCCTCCAGCACCCGCTTGGTGCCGGGCAGCAGCTTGACCGGGCGGGCCAGGTCGCGGACCTTGGCGGCCTGCTCGCCGCGCGCGCCGTAGAGGTCGCGGACGTGGACGAAGCCGACCACCGCGTCGGCGCTGCCCTCGACCACCGGGTAGCGCGAGTGCGGCGAGGTGTCCGCCTGGTGCCGGACGGCGGCCAGCGGGCGCTCGGCGTCCAGGAAGGTCACCTCGGTGCGCGGGACCATCACCTCGCGCAGCTGGCGCTCCCCGGCGGAGAACACGTCGGCGATCAACGCCCTTTCGTCGCTTCCGAGTTCGGTGTTGGCGGCGACCAGGCCGCGGAGTTCCTCGGAGCTCATCGAGCCGCGGCCCGCCGTCGGGTCGCCGCCGAGCAGTCTGACCATCAGATTGGTGGAGTGGCCGAGCAGCCAGATCACCGGGCGCAGCACCACCGACATCACGTCCACCACCGGGGCGGCGACGACCGCGATGGACTCGGCGCGCTGCAGGCCGATCCGCTTGGGGGTCAGCTCGCCCAGCACCAGCGAGGCGTAGCTGATCACCAGGGTGAGGCCCACCAGGGCCACCGCGTCGGCCACGCCCTCGGACAGCCCGGCCCGGACGAACAGCGGGGCGACCTTTCCGGCCAGGGTGTCCGCGCCGAAGGCGGCGGACAGGAAGCCCATGCAGGTCACCCCGACCTGGACGGCGGCCAGGAAGCGGTTGGGGTCGGCGGCCAGGTGCGCGGCGCGGGCCGCGCGCCGGGTGCCGCGCCCCTCCAGCGTCCGGATCTGGCCCTCGCGCAGCGAGATCAGCGAGATCTCGGCGACATTGAACAACCCGCCCAGCAGGATGAAGACGAGGACGAGCGCGGCGTCCCCGAGTGTTTCGTTCACAGCGGGCCAGTGTAGGACGGCCGGTACCGGCCGGGGCCGGACACGACGGCGGTTCCCGGGGCCGGACACGGCGGCGGGGCGGGGCCCGGGAACGACCGGGACTCCTCCCCGGACACGACGGCGGCCCGCCGCTTCCGGGGAGGAAGCGGCGGGCCGCCGGCCGAGCCGTGCGGGGCGGGGCTCAGATGAGGCCCAGCTCCTGGACCGCGTCGCGCTCCTCGGTCAGCTCCTTGACCGAGGCGTCGATGCGGGCGCGCGAGAAGTCGGAGATCTCCAGGCCCTGGACGATCTCGAACTTGCCGTCCTTGGTGGTGACGGGGAAGGAGGAGATCAGGCCCTGCGGAACGCCGTACGAGCCGTCCGAGACGACACCCATGGAGGTCCAGTCGCCCTCGGCGGTGCCGTTGACCCAGGTGTACACGTGGTCGATGGCGGCGTTGGCGGCCGAGGCGGCCGAGGAGGCGCCGCGGGCGTCGATGATGGCGGCACCGCGCTTGGCGACGGTCGGGATGAAGTCGTTCTCCAGCCAGGCCAGGTCGCTGCCGACGGCCTCGAAGGCCGGCTTGCCGGCGATCTCGGCCTGGAAGACGTCCGGGTACTGGGTCGCGGAGTGGTTGCCCCAGATGGTGACGCGCTTGATGTCGGAGACCTGGGCGCCGGTCTTGGCGGACAGCTGGCCGAGGGCGCGGTTGTGGTCCAGGCGGGTCATCGCGGTGAAGCGCTCGGCCGGGACGTCCGGGGCGTTGCGCTGGGCGATCAGGGCGTTGGTGTTGGCCGGGTTGCCGACGACCAGGACCTTGATGTCGTCCGCGGCGTGGTCGTTGATGGCCTTGCCCTGCGGGCCGAAGATGCCACCGTTGGCCTGCAGCAGGTCACCGCGCTCCATGCCCGCGGTGCGCGGACGGGCACCGACCAGCAGCGCGACGTTGGCGCCGTCGAAGGCCTCGGCCGGCTTGTCGGTGATCGTGATGTCGCGCAGCAGCGGGAAGGCGCAGTCGACGAGCTCCATGGCGGTGCCCTCGGCGGCCTTGAGGCCCTGCGGGATCTCCAGGAGGCGCAGGTTCACCGGCACGTCGGCGCCGAGCAGGTGGCCCGAGGCGATGCGGAAGAGCAGCGCGTAGCCGATCTGGCCGGCCGCGCCGGTGATGGTGACGTTGACGGGGGTGCGGGTCATTTCTACCTTCTCCAGCAAATCGCCAGGCGCCCCAGGCACACCGGCACTGGAGCCAGGATGATCTCTCGATATCGAGAGACCGGCGTCAGGTTATCGCAAAGGGAAGCGTACGCCGGGTGTCCCGGCATGGCTGATGCGTCACAAAAGAAAGGCGGCCCCCGCCCGGGCCCTGGGTTTCCACGGGCCGGGCGGGGGCCGTCACGGCCCCGCGCGGAATCAGTGCCTCGGCCGGCCCATCAGCTGGCCGATGTTGTCGAGCAGCGGGATCTGCAGCCACGGGTTCGGCTGCGCCACCAGGGTCAGCAGCACGATCGACAGGCCCAGGAAGCTCAGCACGATCACGTCGGTGAAGCGGCTGCGCACCGCGAGCATCCCGACCTCGGGCAGCACCATCCGCAGCACCGCGCCGAGCAGCACACCGGCGCCGAGGATCAGCAGCCCGTACTTGAAGCCGTCCTTGAAGTCGGCGAACCAGGTGACCGCGAGGCCGGCACCGACGACCAGCAGGACCAGCGTGATCGGCCACTGCCGCACCGGCAGGGTGTGATCGCGTCCGAGGGCGGCGGCCGAGCCCTCGGGCGGCAGGGTGCCGGTGGTCTTGACCGGCCTGCGGCGGGACTCCGCCGGTCGCGGTTCAGTCATGCTCGCCGTCCCTGGGGTGTCAGATGCCGGCGCGGCGCTCGGCCGCCTCGACGATGTTGTTGAGCAGCATCGCGCGGGTCATCGGGCCCACGCCGCCGGGGTTCGGGGAGATCCAGCCGGCCACCTCGGCCACGCCCGGGTGGACGTCGCCGACGATCTTGCCCTCGCTGCGGCTGACGCCCACGTCCAGCACCGCCGCGCCCGGCTTGACGTCCTCCGGCTTGACCAGGTGCGGCACGCCGGCGGCGGCCACGATGATGTCGGCCTTGCGCAGGTGGGCGCCGAGGTCCCGGGTGCCGGTGTGGCACAGGGTGACGGTGGCGTTCTCGCTGCGGCGGGTCAGCAGCAGGCCGATCGACCGGCCGACGGTGATGCCGCGGCCGACCACGACCACCTCGGCGCCGTCGATCTCGACGTCGTGGCGGCGCAGCAGCTCGACGATGCCGAGCGGGGTGCACGGCAGCGGGCCCTCGATGCCCAGGGCGAGCCGGCCGAGCGAGGTCGGGTGCAGGCCGTCGGCGTCCTTGTCCGGGTCCATCAGCTCCAGGACCGGGTTCTGGTCCAGGCCCTTGGGCAGCGGCAGCTGGACGATGTAGCCGGTGCAGGACGGGTCGGCGTTGAGCTCGCGGACGACGTTCTCGACGTCCTCCTGGGTGGCGGTGGCGGGCAGCTCGCGCTGGATCGAGGCGATGCCGACCTCGGCGCAGTCCTTGTGCTTGCCGTTCACGTACCAGCGGCTGCCCGGGTCGTCGCCGACCAGGACGGTGCCGAGGCCGGGCGTGACGCCCTTCGCCTTGAGGGCCGCCACGCGGGCGGCGAGTTCGGACTTGATCGCGGCGGCGGTGGCCTTGCCATCGAGAATCTGGGCAGTCATGACCCCATTCTCCCGGATCCCCGGGGGTCTCCGTACCGAGGGCGGCCGACCGCTCCGGCGGCGGTTCCGGGGCGGCCCGACGGGCACCGGACGGGGGCCCCGGCAGGGGTCCGGACCGGGGCCCCGGCGGAGGGCCGGGCGGGGTGGCCGGCAGGGTCCTGACGTGGGCCGGACAGGTGGGCGGGCGGGTGAACGGACGGGTACGAAGGTCCGCCGCACGTTGCGGTTGCGCCACAGTCTTGGCGCGGCGCGCGGAACCGGCTGGACAGCGCCCCGTCGTCCGGATGACGATAAGTGCGCATTCCCGCCGCAACACCGGCCCGGTGACGGGCCGACGGACCCCGCGGCGGGGCGTAACCGGGGGAAAGAGCCAGTGAGCCGACCACAGCAGAGCGAGCAGTCCGATCGCGGGGGCACCGTCCCGCCCGCGCCGTTCCGGTCCGCCGCCTCGCACCTCTGACGCTCACCGCTCCGTCGATCCGCGGCGTCCGTCACCGCCGCCGGGCTGTCACCCCGCTCCGCTGACGACCCCCCTCCGGACGGTGGCCCGACCCACCGCCCGGCACCGGGCCGTCATCGTCCCGTCCCCGCGTCCCCGTAACTGCCCGGAGGCATCCATGAGTTACCCGCCCGACCCGAACAACCCCTACGGCCAGCCGCCGGCCGCCCCGGGCTACGGCTACCCCCAGCAGGCCCCGCCCCCGCCGCCGCAGGCCGCCGCGTACGGCTACCCGCAGGCCGCCCCGGCCTACGGATACGCCCCGATGGCCCCGCAGCCGTCCATGCCGGGCCTGGTGACGACCGCTCGGGTGCTGCTGTTCATCGTCGGCGGCACCCAGGTCCTGATGGCGCTGCTCTGCCTGCTCGGGGCCGTGGCCGCCAAGGGCGTCGTCAACCAGGAGAGCACGAGCAACGACGACATGATCGCCGCGATCGGCAACGCCGCCGCCGGCGTCGCGGCCGTCCTCGGCGTCGTGTTCGCGCTGGCCGCCGCGCTGTCCATCACCCTCGGCGTCAAGTTCGGCAAGGGCGGCAACGGCGTCCGGGTCACCACCATCGTCTACGGCTCGATCGGCGGCCTGCTCGGCCTGCTCGGTCTGCTCGGCTCGTTCACCGCCAAGGAGGGCCAGGCGGCGAACCTCGTCGTCGCCCTGCTGTGGGTGGCGATCAGCATCATCTGGATCACCGCCATGTGCATCCAGGACGGCGTCAACTGGTTCAACCGGCCGAAGTACTGACCGGTCGGCGAACCGACGGCAGAGCGGCCCGGCTCCCTCCTCGGAGGGGGCCGGGCCGCTCTGCCGTTCGGTCACGTCATCAGTGGAAGAAATGCCGCGCGCCGGTGAAGTACATGGTCACGCCGGCCTCGGCGGCCGCCGCGACGACCTCCTCGTCACGGATCGAACCACCGGGCTGGACGATCGCCCGGACACCGGCCGCGATCAGGATCGCCGGGCCGTCCGCGAACGGGAAGAAGGCGTCCGAGGCCGCGTAGGCGCCCTTGGCGCGCTCGCCGGCCCGCTCGACCGCGAGCTTGCAGGAGTCCACCCGGTTGACCTGGCCCATGCCGACGCCGACCGAGGCGCCGCCCTTCGCCAGCAGGATCGCGTTGGACTTGACGGCCCGGCAGGCCCGCCAGGCGAAGGCCAGCTCGGCCAGCTCGTCGGCGGTCAGCGCCTCACCGGTGGCGAGGGTCCAGTTCGCCGGGTCGTCGCCCTCGGCGTGCACCCGGTCGGCGTCCTGGAGCAGCACGCCGCCGGAGATCGGGCGCACCTCCCGGCGGTTGGCCGGGGCCTCGGGGGCGAGCAGCACCCGCAGGTTCTTCTTGCGGGTGAGCACCTCCAGGGCGCCCTCCTCGTAGCCGGGGGCCACGACGACCTCGGTGAAGATCGGGGCGATCTGCTCGGCCAGCGCCACGGTGACCGGGCGGTTGACGGCGATCACGCCGCCGTACGCGGAGACCGGGTCGCACTCGTGCGCCTTGCGGTGCGCCTCGGCGACGTCGGCGCCGGTCGCGATGCCGCACGGGTTGGCGTGCTTGATGATCGCGACGGCCGGCTCGGCGTGGTCGTAGGCGGCGCGGCGGGCGGCGTCGGTGTCGACGTAGTTGTTGTACGACATCTCCTTGCCGTGCAGCTGCTGCGCTCCGGCCAGGCCGCCGGTGCCGTCGCTGTACAGCGCGGCGCCCTGGTGCGGGTTCTCGCCGTAGCGCAGCACGTTCTGCCGCTCCCAGGTCGAGCCGAGGAACTCGGGGAAGCCCGCGGTGTCGCTGGGCGCGTAGCCGTCCTCGAACCAGGAGGCGACGGCCACGTCGTAGGCGGCGGTGTGGGCGAACGCGGCACCGGCCAGACGCTTGCGGGTGGCCAGGTCGAAGCCGCCCTCCTGAGCTGCCTTCAGCACGTCGGCGTAGCGGGCCGGGTCGACCACCACGGCCACCGAGGGGTGGTTCTTGGCGGCGGCGCGGACCATGCTCGGGCCGCCGATGTCGATCTGCTCGACGCACTCGTCCGGGGTGGCGCCGGAGGCGACGGTGGCCTTGAACGGGTAGAGGTTCACCACGACCAGGTCGAAGGGCTCGACGCCCAGCTCGGCCAGCTGCGCGCGGTGCGACTCCAGCCGCAGGTCGGCCAGCACGCCGGCGTGCACGCGGGGGTGCAGCGTCTTCACGCGCCCGTCCAGGCACTCCGGGAAGCCGGTCAGCTCGGAGACCTCCGTCACCGGGACGCCGGCGGCGGCGATCCGGCCGGCGGTGGAGCCGGTGGAGACGATGGCGACCCCGGCGGCGTGCAGGCCCTGGGCCAGCTCCTCCAGACCGGTCTTGTCGTACACGCTGATCAGCGCGCGACGGATCGGACGAACGTTCTCCGAAACGGGCGTGGTGGTGGAGCTGGCACTCATGCCGGAATCCATACCTTTCGGTCCTCGATGCGGTGACCTTCGCGGGCCAGCCGGCCCACGACGTCGACGAGCAGCTTGCGCTCGACAGTCTTGATGCGCTCGTGGAGCGCGTCGCCGCCATCGGCGTGGTCGGCGTCGACGACCTCGACGACGCCCTGCGCGATGATCGGCCCGGTGTCCACGCCGGAGTCGACCAGGTGGACGGTGCAGCCGGTGACCTTCACCCCGTACGCGAGCGCGTCGGTGACGCCGTGGGCGCCGGGGAAGGAGGGCAGCAGCGCGGGGTGGGTGTTGACGATCCGCCCGGCGAAGGCGGCGATGAACTCGGGGCCGAGGATCTTCATGAAACCTGCCGTGACCACCAGGTCCGGCTGGTACTCGGCGACGGAGGCGGTCAGCGCACCGTCCCAGGCCGCCCGGTCCGGGTGGTCCTTCACCCGGTGCACGAAGGTCGGCAGGCCCGCCTTCTGGGCGCGCTCCAGGCCGACGATCCCGTCCCGGTCCGCGCCGACGGCGAGGATCTCGGCGCCGTACGCCGGATCGGCCGCGGCGTCGATCAGCGCCTGCAGGTTGGTGCCGGAGCCGGAGACCAGCACCACCAGGCGGGCCGGTCCGGGCGTACGGGGCGGGAAGTGCTGGGCGGGGGCGGCGGCCACTGCGCGTTTCTCCGTAGGTCGGGCGCCGTCCGCTGGTACGTCCACCGGCGGTGGGGCCACTACGAACGGCAGGTCGAGCGAGGGGGAACTCCGGGAAAACCCGCCGCGACGCGGACCCCGGGGAACCTCTGTGGGCTGCTGACCGTCACCACGATAACGGCTGGTCGGAGGGCCTCCGCACCCTCCCGGCGGCGCTACGCGCGTAGTTGAGACGGGGATCTCCTCCGGCCCGCCGCACCGCGGTTGCCCCGGCCCGCACCGGCCCGCCGGCCCACCCGCCCGGCCCCGCGGCACGGGCCGCCGGTGGCCCGACGGACGGCTGCGGGATCATGGGGGACGCGGGAGACCGCTCCGACGCGAGCCCCTCCGCACGAGCCCCGACCGAGAAGGAATGGCCGAACCCATGAGCAGCGGCGACGACACCGGCGAGCGCAACCCCTTCGCGCCGCCGCCGGCGGATGCCCCGGACCAGCCGTGGCAGCCGCGCAACCCCTGGGGCGGCGGGGGCGGCGGCCCCTCCGGGCAGGGCGGCCCCGGCGGACCCGCAGGCTCCGGCGGGCCGGGCGGCGAGCGCCCGCAGCCGCCCCGGCTCGACCTCGGCGACCCGGCCCACCGCAAGGCCCGCAACGCCGCGCTGGCCGGACCGTTCGCGCTGGTCTGCCTGTTCACCGGGTTCCACTGGATCGCCCTGGTGATCGGGGCGCTCGGCATCGTCTGGGGCGTCGGCGCGCTGCGCGGCCGGCGGCCGGCCCCGGCCGCCGGCGCGGTCGCCGGGCCGGGCGGGCCGTTCCCCACGGCCCCGGCGCCGAACCCGCTCACCCCGGCCGCGCTCGCCGGCATCCTGACCGGCGCGATGACCATCGTGGTCGCCGCCACGGTGATCGGCCTCGGGTACCACTACCGCGACTACGTCACCTGCGTCCAGGACTCGCTGACCAGCGTCGGCGCCCAGAACTGCGACCGGTACGCGCCGCAGTGGTACGTGGACTTCACCGGGAACACCGAGTGACCTGGTAGCCGGGCCGCGCGAACGGGGCGGGCACGGCGCCGGTCAGTCGTCCGGGACCGCCCGGCCGTCCGGGAGCCGGTCCTCGAGGCCCGGATCGT
The DNA here is from genome assembly GCF_053594915.1 of Kitasatospora sp. NPDC002543. Classification (NCBI taxonomy): domain Bacteria; kingdom Bacillati; phylum Actinomycetota; class Actinomycetes; order Kitasatosporales; family Streptomycetaceae; genus Kitasatospora; species Kitasatospora sp. NPDC002543. The sequence goes on from NZ_JBSFWR010000043.1 coordinate 44,106, forward strand.
CGAGGTCCACGTCGTCGACACTCCCGACGCCCGGGCCGGAGAGCCGCAGCACGAGGGCGTACGTACGGGCGCGCAGCACCAGCGCGCTCCGGCGGGCCTGCCGCGCGAGCCGGGCGCGCACGCCCACGCCGTCCGCCGGGCCCAGCAGGCGGTACCGGACCAGCAGCGCGCCCGGGACGGCGACCAGCGCGATCCAGCCCGCCGCCACCGGGCCCGTCCACGGCATCGGCCCCACCCAGGCCAGCCGCTCCGCCGCCAGCGCCCCGCCCGACAGCCAGCCCAGCACCGCCGTCCCGGCCCCGACCGACAGCGCCGCCGCCAGCGCGGCCACCGCCGTCGCGGCCGGCGGCCAGGACTCGGGCCGCTCCCCCGAACCGGCCCCCGGAAGCCTCCGGCCCGCCGCCGCCCGGCCCAGCAGCACCGCCGGCACCACCCCGGCCAACAGCGGCAGGACCGACGCCGCGAGCCGCCAGCCGCCCGGCCCGTCCGCCGGCAGCAGGACGAACAGCGGGAACTCGGGCACCGGGCCCAGCACCGTGCCGGCCGGCGACACCACCGTCCCGGCACCCACCGCGAAGCCCGGCCCCAGCGCGTACGCCGTGCCCCACAGCACCGCGTTCGGCAGCAGGGCCAGCACGAGCAGCAGCAGCCCCGACAGGGCGGCGGGACCGCTCCCCAGCAGCGCCGCCCCGCGCCCGCCGCCGGCCACCGCGTCCAGCACCGCCGAGAGCGCCACCAGCAGCCCGCCCGCCGCGACCAGCCCGGCCCCGGCCGCCAGCGCCGCGGTCCGCACCGCCGGCGCGCCGTCGACCGGGCGGTACGGCGGCGGGAGCCGGTCCAGCGGGGAGTCGGCCGGCACGTCGAGGACGGAGACCGAGCGGGCCCCGGCGGCCGTCGCCACGCCCGCCACCAGCGCCACCACCAGGACGTCCAGCAGCACCCGGCTGCGGAGCGGCCCGGCACCGGCGCAGTGCAGCGCCACCGCGACGGCCACCGCGCAGTACCCCGCCCACACCGCCACCGGGCCGCCCCAGCGCGAGCGCAGCCCACGCCGCGCCGCCACCCCGGCGGCGGCCCGGTAGAGCCGGACCACGACCAGAACGGCGAGCAGCAGCGGAGTGACGGTCAGCGGGGCCTCGACGGGTCCGCGCAGCAGCGGTGCGCCGTGCCCGAGCAGCCAGAGCGCCCCCGCCAACCGGGTGACAGCGGTCGCGCCGTCGTCCGCGTACGGCGTCACCACCCAGAGCCCGAGGACCGGCAACCCGACCGCTGCCAGGCCGACCAGCGCCGCCCGCACTCCCGCCAACAGGTCGGCCAGCGCGGGGCGTCCGCCCAATTCACCGCGCGATTCCAGGATCGGACGACCCATCAGCTGCGTCATGGGCCACATGGTGCCAAGGCGACTCGCCATGCTCCGTGAAGCGCCAAACCGCCGCCGTGTCCCAGATTATTGGCTTATGCGCATTTTCAGACCCTGCCCCCAAGCCGCGGGCGCCCCGGCCCGGAGCGTCTGATGGCCACGCCGCCCACCGCCGACTCCCCCACCCCAGAGCGCCACCGCGAGCCCGCCCGCACCGGGACCGACGCGGGCCACCTGCTGCGGAAGCTGACCCCCCGTGAGGCCCAGACCCTGGCCCACCTCGCGGCCGGACACGACCTCCCCCGCACCGCCGCCGCCCTCGGGGTCACCCCCACCACCGCCCGCAGCTACCTCCAGCGCGCCCTGCGCAAGCTCGGCACCCGCACCGAGGCCCAGGCCCTCGCCCTGCTGGCCGGCGTGCTCCCGCACCCCCATGCCCCCGGCCCGACCGGGCCTCCGGCGAACTTCGCCGGCCTCAACCCGGCCGCCCTGGGCCCGACGGCGGTCGAGCCCCCACGGGCCGAGGCGCCGAGCCCGGCCACCGGCACCGGTCCCCGGCCGACCGAGCCGGTCCACGCGTCAACGGTCGCCTTCCCGGCCGCCGTCACCCCGGCCGCCCCCGGGCCCGTGGCGGAGGCCGGGCCCCCACGGGCCGAGGCGGCACCGGGCGGGGAGCGGCCCGGGAAGCGGCGCCGTGCCCGGGGCAGGAAGGCGGCCCCCGGAACCTCCGACGGCGCCCGGCGGGCCGCCGGGGGCGCCCGCGCGCAGGCCACCCGCCCGGTGCGGGACGCGGACGGCGGCCCGGACCGCGTGGCCCCGGCCGAGCGGTCCCACCGGTCCGCCGACATGCCGGCAGCCGCCGCGAGGGGCGCCGCCCCTGGGCGTGCACCGGGCGGGCACACGCCCGGGGGCCCGGTGGGAGACGTCGACGTGCCAGGGGCGCCCCCGGCCCCACCAGCGGCGGACGGCGAGCGGTCTCGGCCGTCCGGCGCGGGCCACCCGGCGGCGGTCCCCGCGGCCCCGAGCCGACGCGACGACACCCCCGGCACCGGACCGGCACGGCCGGAGAGCACCCCTGCCTCGAACGGCCGTCCGTCCCCGGACCCCGGCCCGGCGCCGGGGGCTCCCGCCAGGTCCGCCGCCGCCACCGAATCGCCGGGCCCCCACCACGACTCGGCCCCGCCCCCCGGCCCCGGCCGTACGCCGGAAGCTCCCACCGGCCCCGGCGCCACCGGGCGCCAGGCCACCGCCAGGCAGGCGACCGGCGTCGCGCAGCCCTCCTTCGGCGACGGCGGTGCCACACCCCCGAGCCCGGACGAGCGGACCCACACCCCGCACCGGGGACCGACCGCACCGACGAGCGGCAGCGCGCAGCCGTCGTCCGACGAACCATCGACGCAGCCCCCCATCGGCGCCGCCGGCACCGCGCCCCCTCCCCCGAACGGCGGGCCGAAGGCCACCTCAGGCACCGACGACCAAGCCCACACCTCGCACCCGGAAGCGGCCGGACGACAGCCACGAGCCGCCGGGACCCCGGGCCCGGGCCTCGGCGCGCCGCCGCCGGGCACCGGCCCCGACCCGGACCCCGGCCGGACAGGAGACCCCGCCGACGCCCCGCCCCCGCCCCCGGCCACGCCCGCAAGCGGCGGCGCGCAGCCCCCGGCGGCCAGCCCCGGTCGGGCGGCGCTGGCCGCCGCCGCGCCCTCGGGCGCGGACGACGACCTCGACGCCGAGCCCCCGGCGGTGAGCTTCGAGGAGCTCTACGAGACCGCTCACACCCGGCTGGTGCAGCAGGTCTTCCTGCTGACCGCCTGCCGGCACCGGGCGGTGCACTGCGTCCGGCGGGCGTTCGGGGAGGCGCGGCGGCGCTGGGGTGCGGTGGCCGCCTCGGGGAGCCCGGAGGGGTGGGTGCGGGTGCGCGCCTGTGAGCTGGCGCTGTCCCCGTGGCACCGGGGCGGACCGCGGCGGACGCACGCGTGGGGGCTGCCGCACCGGCGGATCAAGGTACGGCCGGCCGACGAGGCGCAGGCGGTGCTGCCGGACCACGACCGGCTGACCGACCGGGACCGGGCGCTGCTGAAGGCGCTCAAGCGGCTGTCCCGCCCCCAGCGCCGGGCGCTGGTGCTGCACGACGGGCTGGGGCTGCCGGCCGCGGAGATCGCGGTGGAGGTGGAGTCCACCCTGCGGGCGGCCGAGAGGCGGGTGTGGGCCGCGCGGGCGGCGCTGGCGCTGTGGGTGCCGGAGCTGGTCGGGCCGGACCCGGCCGCGCCCGGTTTCGCGGACGGGCTGAGCGTGCTGCTGCACCGGGCCGCGGTGCGCGGCTGCCCGGAGCCGCACCGGACGCCGGTGCCGGTGCTGCGGGCCCGGCACCGGCTGTGGACGGCGAGCCGGACGGGCGCGGCGGCACTGCTGACCGTCGCGGTGGGCGGGGCGACGCTGGCGACCCTGGCGGGGGTGCGTCCGGCGGTGCTGTTCCGGCCCGCGGCCCCGCCGAGGCCCGTGCTGTGCCTGCCCGCCGCCGCTCCGCCGGAGGCGGCGCAGGACGCGGAGACCCCGGAGGACGCGGGGCCGGGCGTGCCGTTGCGGCCGGGTGCGGCGCCGAACGCCGTCGTCAGCCTCTGGTGCAGCCCGGCGCCCGGTCTGGCGGCGGTCCTGGTGGAGCCGGGGCCGCAGGCGGCCGCGCGCTGGGAGCTGCCGGCGGCGGCCCGGGGCGCCGCTCCCCCGCCGCAGGGCCCGGTGGTGTGCCCGTTGTGGTCGCCGTTGCCGTGCACGACGGGTCCGCGGGGGCGCTGAGCGCTCCCGGAACCGACGAGCGCCCCCGCCCGGAAAGGGCGGGGGCGCTCGTCACGCGTGGTGCGGGATCAGGCCTGGGCGGCGATGATCTCGCGGGCCAGGCGGGCGGTCTCGGACGGCGTCTTGCCGACCTTGACACCGGCGGCCTCGAGGGCCTCCTTCTTGGCCTGGGCGGTGCCCGAGGAGCCGGAGACGATGGCGCCGGCGTGGCCCATGGTCTTGCCCTCGGGGGCGGTGAAGCCCGCGACGTAGCCGACGACCGGCTTGGTGACGTGCTCGGCGATGAAGGCCGCGGCACGCTCCTCGGCGTCGCCGCCGATCTCACCGATCATGACGATGAGCTCGGTCTCCGGGTCCTCCTGGAAGGCCTTGAGCGCGTCGATGTGGGTGGTGCCGATGACCGGGTCGCCACCGATGCCGACGGCCGAGGTGAAGCCGATGTCCCGCAGCTCGTACATGAGCTGGTAGGTCAGGGTGCCGGACTTCGAGACCAGGCCGATCTTGCCGGAGCTGGTGATGTCGGCCGGGATGATGCCGGCGTTCGACTGTCCGGGGCTGATCAGGCCGGGGCAGTTCGGGCCGATGATGCGGGTCTTGTTGCCCTTGGCACCGGCGTGCGCCCAGAAGGCGGCGGTGTCGTGCACCGGGACGCCCTCGGTGATGACGATGGCCAGGCCGATCTCGGCGTCGATGGCCTCGATCGCGGCGGCCTTGGTGAACGCCGGCGGCACGAAGAGGACGGTGACGTCGGCACCGGTCTTCTCCATGGCCTCGGCGACGGAGCCGAAGACCGGGATCTCGGTGCCGTCGACGTCGACCGTGGTACCGGCCTTGCGCGGGTTGACACCGCCGACGATCTGGGTGCCGGAGGCGAGCATGCGGCGGGTGTGCTTCATGCCCTCGGCGCCGGTCATGCCCTGGACGATGACCTTGCTGTCCTTGGTAAGGAAGATAGCCATGGTGTTAAGTCCCCTTCCTTACTTGTTGGCCAGCTCGGCGGCGCGGTCAGCGGCGCCGTCCATGGTGTCCACGCGCTGCACCAGCGGGTGGTTGGCGTCGTCGAGGATCTTGCGACCCAGCTCCGCGTTGTTGCCGTCCAGGCGGACGACCAGCGGCTTGGTGACGTTCTCGCCCTTGCTCGCGAGGAGCTCCAGGGCCTGCACGATGCCGTTGGCGACCGCGTCACACGCGGTGATGCCGCCGAAGACGTTGACGAAGACCGACTTGACGTCGGGGTCGCCCAGGATGATCTCCAGGCCGTTCGCCATGACCTCGGCGGAGGCGCCGCCGCCGATGTCGAGGAAGTTGGCGGGCTTGACGCCGCCGTGCTTCTCACCGGCGTAGGCGACCACGTCGAGGGTGCTCATGACGAGGCCCGCGCCGTTGCCGATGATGCCGACCTGGCCGTCGAGCTTGACGTAGTTCAGGCCCTTGGCCTTGGCAGCGGCCTCCAGCGGGTTGGCGGCGGCCTTGTCCTCGAGCGCCTCGTGCTCCGGCTGGCGGAACTCGGCGTTCTCGTCCAGGGAGACCTTGCCGTCGAGCGCGATGATCTTGCCGTCGCCGGACTTGATCAGCGGGTTGACCTCGACGAGGAGGGCGTCCTCCTTGATGAAGACGGTCCACAGCTTCTGCAGGACCTCGGCGACCTGGTCGGCGACCTCGGCCGGGAACTTCGCCGCGGCGACGATCTCGGCGGCCTTCTCCGGGGTGCAGCCCTCGTTGGCGTCGACCGGGATCTTGGCGAGCGCCTCGGGGTTCTGCTCGGCGACGACCTCGATCTCCACGCCGCCCTCGACGCTGGCCATGGCCAGGAAGGTGCGGTTGGTGCGGTCCAGCAGGAACGAGACGTAGTACTCGTCCTTGATGTCCGCGGTCTGGGCCAGCATCACCTTGTGAACGGTGTGGCCCTTGATGTCCATGCCGAGGATCTGCTCGGCCTTGGCGACGGCGTCCGCCGGGTCGGCGGCGAGCTTGACGCCGCCGGCCTTGCCTCGGCCGCCCACCTTCACCTGAGCCTTGACGACGGCGCGGCCGCCGAAGCGCTCCGCGATGGCGGCAGCGTCTGCGGCGGTCTCGATGACATCGCCGTCAAGCACGGGCACACCGTGCTTGGCGAAGAGGTCCCTCGCCTGGTACTCGAACAGGTCCACGTGTTTGTCCTTGTTCGTGGTCGCGGATTGTGTCTCTACGAGCGTGCCACGGCAGGATCTTCGCTGCGGGTCGTCGGGGCGGTGCGGGTACGCAGAGGTACGGCCTTGCGGCCCACACAGCCACGGGCGCACACGTCAATCAACACGCGCGTCACGTCCGTCTGGCAGGTTATCCCCGCAGGACGGGACTGTTCCGCCCGGGGGCCTGCCCGTCCTGGGTGAGAACCGTCACAAACAGCCCGGCGGGAAGGGGCGGACGGCCGGTCCGCCGATCGGGTGGATTAGCGCGTCCGGGTGAATCCTCACACCCCCCGGTCCTCCCCCTTCATCAGGTGCGGCGGGATCGGGCGCTTCTCGACGGCCGCCGCCATGATCTCCGGGAACGCGTCGGGGGTGCAGGCGAAGGCCGGTGCGCCGAGCGAGGCCAGGGCGGCGGCGTGCGCGTGGTCGTACGCCGGGGCCCCCTCGTCGGAGAGCGCCAGCAGGGCGATGAACTGGACGCCGGCCGCCTTCATCGCGGCGACCCGCTTGAGCATGCCGTCCCGGATGCCGCCCTCGTACAGGTCGCTGATCAGGACGACGATCGTCTCGGAGGGCCGGGTGATCTTCGACTGGCAGTAGGCGAGCGCGCGGTTGATGTCGGTGCCGCCGCCGAGCTGGGTGGCGAACAGGACGTCGACCGGGTCGGTGAGCTGCTCGGTGAGGTCGACCACCGAGGTGTCGAAGACGACCAGCCGGGTGTCCAGGGTGCGCATCGAGGCGAGCACCGCGCCGAAGACCGCCGAGTGGACGACCGAGGGCGCCATCGAGCCGGACTGGTCGATGCAGAGGATGACGTCCTTCTTCACGGCGCGCTGGGCGCGGGCGTAGCCGACCAGCCGCTCGGGGACGACGGTGCCGTACTCGGGCAGGTAGTTCTTCAGGTTGGCCCGGACGGTGCGGTCCCAGTCGATGTCGCGGTGGCGGGGCCGGTTGACCTTGGCACTGCGGTCGAGGGCGCCGCCGAGGGTGGCCCGGGTGCGGTCGGCGAGCCGACGCTCCAGCTCGGCGACCACCTTGCCGACCACCGCCCGGGCGGTCTCCCGGGTGGTCTCGGGCAGCGCGTGCTTGAGCGACAGCAGGGTGCCGACCAGGTGCACGTCCGGCTCGACGGCCTCCAGCATCTCCGGCTCCAGCAGCAGCCGGTCCAGGCCGAGCCGGCTGATCGCGTCCTGCTGCATCAGCTGCACGACGGTGGACGGGAAGTACTCGCGGATGTCGCCCAGCCAGCGGGCCACCTGGGGGGCCGAGCCGCCCAGCCCGGCGCCGCGGCGCCCACCGCGGCCGCCCCGGGCGCCCTCCTCGGGGGCGCCGCGGTAGAGCGCGGCGAGGGCTCCGTCCATCGCGGCGTCGCGGCCGCGCAGGGTGCAGCCGGTGCCGTCGGCCTCTCCGCCGAGCACCAGCCGCCAGCGGCGCAGCCGTTCGTCGGTCGTGGGCGCTGCCATCTCGTCCTCCTCCTTCAGCGGGTCCTGCGGTGGGGCAGGCGTTCGGTACGGCGGTGTCGGGTGTCGGGCCGTTTCGGGTGCCCGGCGGTGCGGGGCGGTGTCAGGTGTCGCGGCCGGCGGCCTGCCGGGGGATCCGCGGGCGGACCCCGAGCAGCAGGGCCACCACGGGGACGACGGCCTCGGCGCGGGCCCCGTCCAGCTCCCCGGCCGCGGCCCGGACGGTCGGGGGCTCCCCGAGCGGGCCGGCCGCGACCCGGCCGCCGATGGTGGTGCGCACGCCCGCCTCCAGCCCGGCGAAGGTGCGGCGCAGCAGCGGCAGGACGTCGGTGAAGACCTCGCCGCCGACCCCGGTCAGCCACTCGTCCAGCAGGGCGAGCAGCCGCGGGTCGTGCAGCAGCAGGGCCCCGCCGCCGGTCAGGAAGCCCTCGACCCAACCGGCCGCGTCCGCCGGGGCGTTGGCGACGGAGAGCACCAGCCGCAGCCGCCGGCCGGCCTCCTCGGAGTCGAGCCTGCCGTCGTCCAGCAGGAGCCGTACGGCGCGGCCGCGCAGCAGTCCGGGGGCGCCGGTGGCCGGTCCGCCGGCCGGCTCGCGGCGGGCCAGCGAGCGCAGCGCGGCGGCCCAGCGCTCGGCCAGGCCGGCCAGAGCGTCGGGGTCCGGCGCGGCCTCGACGGCGGTCTCGTCGGTGGCGGCGGCCTCGGCTGCCGCGGCGGCGGTGAGGGCGGGGTCGGCGGCCAGCAGGCCGATCGCCCCGTGCACCTCGTCGAGACGCCCGCGCATCGCCGCCGCGCTCTCGGCGTCCAGGCCGACGCAGGCGGGCGGCAGCCCGACGCAGATCCGCCCGGCCAGGCCCGAGGCCGCCTCGGCGAGCGCGCCGTGGTCGGTGCCCCGCACGTCGCCGTAGCGCAGCGCGCGCACCAGTGCGGGCAGCGCGCCCGCGAGGTGCGCGACGTCGGTGTCCAGGGCCGCGCAGTCGGCGAGCACCCGCATCACGGCGGGCAGGGCGCCGGACAGCCCGGCCAGCAGGCAGGTCTCCACCAGGCCGGTCAGCTCGGCGAGTTCCCCGGCGGCGCGGGCGGTGCCGACCGCCTTGTCGGCCGCCGCCTCCTCGACCGTGGTGCCCCACTGGGCGGCCTCGGCGATCCGGACGGCGAACTCGGGCTGCCAGCACAGCCGCCAGCTCTCCCGGAACGTCCCGGTCGAGTTCACCGAGGAGCGCGCGGGCACGCCCCAGTCCACGCCCAGCAGCCGCAGCCGGTGCAGCAGCCGGGAGCGGGCCGCGTCGGTCTCCTTGCGCAGGTCGAGGTCGATGTCCTTCGGCACGGCGTCGGGCTTGAGCCGCAGCGAGCGCTGCAGCCGGGTCAGGTCGCGCTGGAGCGGCACCGCCGGTGCGGAGTCCGGGACCTCACCGAGTTCGTCGCCGACCACCAGACGGTCCCGGACCAGCTCCAGGGCGACGTCCGAGCCCTCGCAGAGCACCGCGCGCACGGCGTCCAGGGTCTCGGTCAGCCCGGCGAGCGGACGGCCGCGCAGCACGGCCAGGCTCTCGGCGAGCCGGACCGCCTCGATCACGTGCGCGGAGGAGACCGGGTGGTCCTCGGCGCGCAGCAGTTCGGCGGCCCGGGTGAGCCAGCGCGGCACCGGGTCCCCGTCGGTGGTGAACAGGTGGTGGTACCAGCCGGGCGACTGCACGCCCGCGCCGTAGCCGTCGGCCTGGGAGAGCCGGCGGTGCGTCCACGGCACCCAGGTGATGTCCGTCCGCACCTTCTTCGGCAGCCCGGCGAGCAGTGCCCGGTCGTGGGCGACGGTGGGCATCCGCTCCAGCGCGGGGACGTGGAAGGCCCCGCAGACCACGGCGATCCGGTGGTGGCCGGCGCGGCGGGCGGCCCGGATCTGCTGGCGCATGTGCGCCTCGCGCAGCAGGTCGCGGCGGGACTCGCCGAGGCCCTCGGCGCGCAGCGCGCCCATCGCCTCGGCGACGGCGGCGAACGGTGCCAGCGCGTCGGAGCCGGGCGCGCGGTGCTCGACCACGTCCTCCCACCAGCGTTCGGCGTCGTCGTGCCCGGCGGCCTCGGCGAGCAGCGCCAGCGGGTCGGCGACCGGCTCGCCCAGGTCCTCCCCGGCGGCCCCGTCCTCGGCACCGCCGTCCTCCCCGGCGGTCGGCTCCGGGGCCGGGGCGAAGCCGTACCCGGCGGGCAGGTCGATGAAGCGGACCGGCAGGTCGTGCTCCACGGCGTGCCGGATCGCCACCCACTCCGGGGAGAACTCGGCGTACGGCCAGAAGGCGGCCTTCGCCGGGTCGTCCACCGCGTGGGCGAGCAGCGCCACCGGCGGGACCAGGTCCTTCTCGGCGGCCAGGTGGACGATGCCGTCGGCCTCCGGCGGGCCCTCGATCAGCACCGCGTCCGGCCGCCACTGCGCCAGCGCGGCGGCCACCGCCCGGGCCGAGCCGGGGCCGTGGTGGCGGATGCCCAGCAGGGCGACCTCGGACGTCACGCGGTCACCTCGCGGGCGGCGCGGTAGAAGTCCTTCCAGCCGTCGCGCTCACGCACCACCCCTTCGACGTACTCGCGCCAGACCGCCCGGTCCGCCACCGGGTCGCGGACGACGGCGCCGAGGATGCCGGCCGTCACGTCCCCGGCGCGCAGCACGCCGTCGCCGAAGTGGGTGGCCAGGGCGAGTCCGTTGGTCACCACCGAGATCGCCTCGGCGGTGGAGAGGGTGCCGCTCGGGGTCTTGACCTTCGTCCGGCCGTCCACCGTGAGGCCGGCCCGCAGCTCGCGGAAGACGGTGACCACGCGCCTGATCTCCTCGGCGCCGCCGGGCAGTTCGGGCAGTTCCAGGGAGCGGCCGAGCTGGTTGACCCGGCGGGTGACGATGTCGACCTCCTCGTCCAGCGAGCCCGGCAGGGGCAGCACCACGGTGTTGAAGCGACGGCGCAGCGCGCTGGAGAGCTCGTTGACGCCGCGGTCGCGGTCGTTGGCGGTGGCGATCACGTTGAAGCCGCGCACCGCCTGGGTCTCGTCACCCAACTCCGGTATCGGCAGCGTCTTCTCGGACAGGATGGTGATCAGACTGTCCTGCACGTCGGCCGGAATGCGGGTGAGCTCCTCGACCCGGGCGATCCTGCCGTCGGCCATCGCCCGCATCAGCGGCGAGGGCACCAGGGCGTCCCGGCTGGGCCCGCGGGTGAGCAACTGGGCGTAGTTCCAGCCGTACCGGACGGCCTCCTCCGGTGTGCCCGCGGTGCCCTGCACCAGCATCGTGGAGTCGCCGCTGATCGCCGCGGCCAGGTGCTCGGACACCCAGGTCTTCGCGGTGCCCGGCACGCCGAGCAGCAGCAGCGCGCGGTCCGTCGCCAGGGTCGTCACGGCGACCTCGACGACCCGGCGCGGACCGATGTACTTGGGGGTGATCCGGGTGCCGTCGGGCAGCTCGCCGCCGAGCAGGTACGTCGCCACGGCCCACGGCGAGAGCTTCCAGCGCTCGGGGCGCGGACGCTCGTCCTGCGCGGCCAGCGCGGCCAGTTCACCGGCGAAGGCGTCCTCGGCGTGCTGCCGCAGAACGTCGGTCATCTCGGGCTCCTTCGGGTCGGCTCCGGGCACACGGATGCCCGGGGCGGAAGGGTGATCGGGGAGTCAGGACCTGTTGGGAACAACCCTGCACCGAGCCACTGACAACCCGCCGGGGGCCCCGGACGGAACGTCAGCCGCTGTCAGTGCCGCCGCCTACGGTCGGTCGCATGGAGGAACGCTGGAGCACCGAACACGTCCTGTCCCTGGCGCCTGACGCCCCCTCGCAGAAGGCGGCGGGCAAGCTCTCCGCCCCCGCGCCGTGGTCCGGCACCGGCACCGACGGCACCGCGCTCTGGGGCGAGTGCAAGGGCAGCGGCCGCACGCCGTACCGCACCGCGATCGAGCTCGCCACGCCCGCCTACCAGTGCAGCTGCCCCAGCCGGAAGTTCCCGTGCAAGCACGCGCTCGGGCTCCTCCTGCTGTGGAGCGGCACCCCGGCGGCCGTCCCGGCCGCCGAGCCCGCCGACTGGGTGGCCGAGTGGCTCAAGTCCCGCCAGGACCGCGCCGAGAAGCGGGCGGAGAAGCAGGCCGACCCGGAGACCGCCCGCCGCCGGGCCGCCCGGGTCGGGGCCGGCGCGGCCGAGCTGCGGCTGCGGCTGGCCGACCGCGTCCGGCACGGCCTCGCCGACCAGTCCACCGCCGGCCCCTGGGAGGAGGTCGCCGCCCGGATGGTCGACGCCCAGGCATCCGGCCTGGCCACCAAGGTCCGCGAACTGGACGCGCTGCCGCAGGAGCGGCTGCTGGAGGAGTACGCGATGCTGCACCTGCTCGCCACCGCCGCCACCCGGATGGAGGAGCTGCCGGCCGAGCTCGCCGCCACCGTCCAGACCAGGGTCGGCTACACCGTGGAGGCCGCCGAGGTGCTGGCCGCCGGCCCCACCGTCCGCGACCGCTGGCTGGTGCTCGGCTCCCGGGACACCGCGGACGAACGGCTCACCACCCGCCGGGTCTGGCTGCGCGGCGCCAAGACCGGCCGCCAGGCGCTGCTGCTCGCCTTCGGCCGCCCCGGCCAGGCCCCCGCCCTCGCCCTGCCCACCGGCCACCTGGTGGAGGCCGAACTCGCCTACTACCCGGGCGCCCACCCGCTGCGCGCCACCCTCGGCGAGCGCTACGGCGCCCCCGAACCCGGCCCCGCCGGACCGCCCGCCGGGCTCACCGTCGCCGAGGCGGTGGCCGGCTACGGCACCGCCGTCGCCGACGACCCGTGGCTGGAGAGCCGGCCGACCGTGCTCGGCGACGTCGTCCCGGTCCGCGCCCCCGACGGCTGGTTCCTGACGGACGGCCACCACACCGTGCCGGTCCGCGCCTCGGCCGTCCCGGAGGCCGCGCTGTGGCGGCTGGCCGCGGTCTCCACCGGCCGCCCCCTGACGGTCTTCGGCGAGTACGGCCACCAGGGCTTCGCCCCGGTCACGGCCTGGTCCGCCGGCCGGCACCCGGTCGGCCTCACCAATCCTTAGGAGCACCGAGAATGACGATCACCCAGGACCCGTGGGAGACCCTGCACACCAGCGCCCTGCTCGGCACCGACCGCCGCCCGCTCCCGGCCACCGCGCTGCCGCTCGCCGACGCCGTGGACCAGTGCGACCCGGCCACCGCCCTGCTGGAGCTGGCCGCACTGGCCGCCGTCCGCCGCCGGGCCGGAGCACTGCCCGTACCCGCCGCCGGGCCCCCCGGCCCGCCCGCGGCCGAGGACACCCGCCCGGAGCTGCCCGAGCCGGCCGCCCGCCGGCTGGCCGTCCTGCTCGCCGGACGCACCGGCAGCGGCGGCGGCACCCTGGCCAACCTGGCCGAGCTGCTGCCGCAGTGGCTCGCCACCGCCCGGGCGAGCGGCCTGCGACCGCCCGCCGCACTGGTGCCCGGACTGCTCGACGCCGCCCGCGCCCGCAGCGAACTGCGCTCGGACGCCGTGGCGCTGGCCGGTCCGCTGGGCCGCTGGCTGGCCGAGCAGAACCCCGACTGGCGGTTCGTGCTGCGCACCACCGCCCCCGAGCCGGCGCGGCAGCCCGCGGACGACCGGGTCTGGCACGAGGGCCTGTTCGCCGAGCGGGTCACCCACCTCACGCTGCTGCGCCGCCGCGACCCCGCGGCCGGCCTGGAGCTGCTGCGCGGCACCTGGTCCACCGAGCGCGCCGAGGACCGCCTGCTCTTCCTGGACGCCCTCCAGGACGGCCTCTCCCCCGCCGACGAACCGTTCCTGGAGGCCGCCCTCGGCGACCGCAGCAAGAACGTCCGGGCCACCGCCGCCGAGCTGCTCTCCACCCTGCCCGGCTCGGCACTCGCCCGCCGGATGGCCGAACGGGCACGGGCCGCCGTCCGGCTCGCCGACACCGGCACGCACCTGCTGGTCACCCCGCCCACCGAGTGCGACGCCCGGATGCAGCGCGACGGGATCGCGCCCAAGTCGCCCACCGGGCGCGGCGAACGCGCCTGGTGGTTCGGCGAGGTGGTGGCCGCGGCGCCGCTGTCGCTCTGGCCGGAGAGCACCGGGCTGACGCCCGAGCGGCTGCTCGCCCTGCGGGTCGGCGACAGCATCGACGAGACCAGCAGCAGCTGGGCCGACGACCTGCGGGAGGCCTGGGCGCGGGCCGCCGTCCGCCAGCAGGACGCCGACTGGGCCCGGGCGCTGCTCGGCCCCGCCCCGACCGCTCCCGCACGCGGCGCCCGGGCCCGCGCGCTGCGCACCACCGGCGCCCCGGCCAAGCTGCTGGCCGTCCTCCCGCCGCCGGAACGGGCCGCCTGGACGGCCGCGTTCATCGCGGTGCACGGACTCGGCGAGGCCTTCCAGCTGCTCGGTGCCTGCGCCACCCCGTGGACGCCGCCGCTGTCCACCGCCGTGGTGGACGCGCTGGCCCGGGCGGCGGCCTCCGGGGCCTACCCGTGGAGCCACAGCGGGGTGCTCGGGATGACGGAGCGCGCGCTCGCCCCGGAGGCGGCCGCCGCGGTGGAGGAGCTGGCCGCCGGTGCCGCCCCGGACTCCGCCTGGTCCGAGACCTTCGCCCGGCTGGCCGGCACCCTGCGCTTCCGGGCCGCGATGCTCGCGGAGCTCGCGGACGCCTGAACACGGCGGAGCGGGCCGGTCCGACGGACGGACCGGCCCGCTCGACGGATTTCGGCTCAGCCGGCCCGCAGGTTCGACTCGACCCAGGCGACCACGTCCCGGGTCGGCGTGCCCGGGGTGAAGATGTCCGCGACGCCCATCGCCTTGAGCTCGGCGATGTCCTCGTCCGGGATGATCCCCCCGCAGAAGACCTTGATGTCCTCCGCGTCGCGCTCCTTGAGCAGCTCCAGCACCCGTGCGCACAGCGTCATGTGGGCGCCGGAGAGGATCGACAGCCCGATGCCGTCCGCGTCCTCCTGGATCGCGGTGTCGACGACCTGCTCGGGCGTCTGGTGCAGTCCGGTGTAGATGACCTCCATACCGGCGTCGCGCAGGGCACGCGCGATGACCTTGGCACCACGGTCGTGACCGTCGAGCCCGGGCTTGGCGACCACCACACGGATCGGCCCCGACACACTCATGACTGCCTCCTGGACCTCGTCGTCCACCATCCGACCGGGCCTCGCGGGCCGCCGGCGCGGTTAACGGTCAATAACCAATCTGAGGGGAGGTTAGCGCCACCCGGCACGGTTGACCGTGCCACCCCCGAAGAGGAGGGCAAAGTCACAGCTCCCACCCTTGCTACCAGCGGGTATACCCACCCTCTCCGCAACCTCCGCACAGACCCCCCGGCCGACCCCTTGACATCCGGAGGTTTTTCCGGGGCGTCGGCCTTGGAGCTACAGTCACGGCTGTTTTCCCCCTCGTCCGACGACGTCCGAGGCCCACCGAGGAGGCAGCCCCCGATGGCTCCCGATGCAGCCGCCCGTCCGACCCGCGCGGAGCTGCGCCTCGCAGCCCGCGAACAGTCCCGCGCCCAGCGCCGCGGCGCCGCCAGGGCGGCCACCCGGACGGCGCTGCTACGGGTGGCGCTGCCCTCGGTGGCCGCGCTCGGGGTGGCCGGGGCGGCGGCGGTCACCGTGCAGGGAGAGGCCGACCAGCAGCGCGCCCAGGCCGCCGGACGGGTGGCGCAGTCCGCGACGGAGTCCGCCGAGGGCAACGCCGCGCAGGCGGCCGCCCAGGCGGTCGCGGCCGGCGAACCGGCCCAGGCCTCGCGCGGCGACGCCCGCCAGCCGCTGGCCGGCGCCCAGCCCGCCGAGGCCCCCACCGCGCAGCCCACCGCCGAGCCGGCGCCCGAGCCGGTCAAGCCGAAGGTGGTCATGCCGGTCGCCCGGCACGGCCTCGGCGAGGTGTTCGGCGAGGCCGGCACCCACTGGGCCAACCGGCACACCGGCATCGACTTCCCGGTGGACGGCGGCTCCGAGGTCTACGCCGTGACCGACGGCACCGTCCGGACCCAGTGGAACCCGTTCTACGGCTACATGACGATCCTCAAGATGCCCGACGGCACCGAGGCCTGGTACTGCCACCTGCGGGCGTACAAGGTGCGCAAGGGCCCGGTGAAGCAGGGCGACGTGATCGCCTTCGTCGGCAGCAGCGGCAACAGCACCGGCCCGCACCTGCACTTCGAGATCCGGCCCCAGGGCAACGGGCCGATCGACCCGCTGCCCTGGCTCCTCTCGAACGGACTGGACCCCCGCTGAGGGCGCGTCAGAGCTTCTCCACCGGCGCGTAGCGCAGCAGCAGCTGCTTGCGCCCGTCGGTGCCGAAGTCGACGGTGGCCTGCGCCCGGTCGCCGACGCCCGTGACGGCCACCACCGTGCCCAGCCCGAAGCTGTCGTGGGTGACCCGGTCGCCGACCGCGAGCGAGACGGCCTCCCGCTCCACCATCCGGCCGCCGCGCCGCGCCGACTGACCCCAGCCGGCCTTCGGCGACGCCGAGGACGACGAACGCGAACTCCCGCCGCCGGACGAGGACTTGCCCCAGGACGAGCCCGAGGAGTAGCCGCGCTGGACCGGCGCCTGGGCCGCCCCGGTGCGCTTCCACTCCACCAGCGTCTCCGGGATCTCCTCCAGGAACCGCGAGGCCGGGTTGTAGGCCGGCTGCCCCCAGGCGCTGCGCAGCACCGAGCGGGTCAGGTACAGCCGTTCGCGGGCCCGGGTGAGCCCGACGTACGCGAGCCGGCGCTCCTCCTCCAGCTCCTTGACCTGGTTGAGCGCCCGCATGTGCGGGAAGATCCCGTCCTCCATGCCGGTCAGGAAGACCACCGGGAACTCCAGGCCCTTGGCGGTGTGCAGGGTCATCATCGTGATGACGCCCTGCCCGCCCTCGTCCTCGTCCGGGATCTGGTCGGAGTCGGCGACGAGGGCGACCCGCTCCAGGAAGTCGGCCAGCGAGCCGACCGGAGGGGTGCCCTCCTCGCCGGCGTCCGGCCGCTCACCCGGGTCCTGCTCGTACTCCAGGGCGACGGAGGCCAGCTCCTGGAGGTTCTCCACCCGGGTCTCGTCCTGCGGGTCGGTGGAGGCCTGGAGTTCGGCGAGGTAGCCGGTCTCCTCCAGGACGGCCTCCAGCACCGCCGCCGGGCCGGCGCCCGACTCGACCACCTGGCGCAGCCCGGCCATCAGGGTGTTGAACTTCTTGACGGCGTTGGCCGAGCGCGCGGCCATCCCGTACGCCTCGTCGACCCGCACCAGCGCCTGGGCGAAGGAGATCCGCTCCCGCGCGGCCAGCGCGTCGACCATCGCCTCGGCCCGCTCGCCGATGCCGCGCTTGGGCACGTTGAGGATCCGGCGCAGCGGCACGGTGTCCTCCGGGTTGGAGAGCACCCGCAGGTACGCCAGGACGTCCCGGACCTCCTTGCGCTCGTAGAAGCGCACCCCGCCGACGACCTTGTACGGCAGGCCGACCCGGATGAACACCTCCTCGAACACGCGGGACTGGGCGTTGGTCCGGTAGAAGATCGCGACGTCGCCGGGCTTGGCCTCGCCCTTGTCGGTGAGCCGGTCGATCTCGTCGGCGATGAACTGGGCCTCGCCGTGCTCGTCGTCCGCGACGTAGCCGATGACCTTCTCGCCGTGCTCGCCGGCCGTCCACAGCTTCTTCTCGCGGCGGTTGGCGTTGCGCTCGATGACGGCGTTGGCGGCGCTCAGGATCGTCTGGGTGGAGCGGTAGTTCTGCTCCAGCAGGATCGTGGTCGCGTTCGGGTAGTCCTCCTCGAACTGGAGGATGTTGCGGATGGTCGCGCCGCGGAAGGCGTAGATCGACTGGTCCGCGTCACCGACCACGCACAGCTCGGCCGACGGCACCTCGGCGAGGTGCGCGGCCGCCGGGTTCACGAACTCGCCGTCCGCGGTGCGCTTCGGCGCGGCCCCGACGGACCCGCCGCTCAGCTCCCGGACCAGCATGTACTGGGCGTGGTTGGTGTCCTGGTACTCGTCGACCAGGATGTGCCGGAACCGGCGCCGGTAGTGCTCGGCGACGTCGGGGAAGGCCTGCAGCAGGTTCACCGTCGTCATGATGATGTCGTCGAAGTCGAGCGCGTTGGCCTCGCGCAGGCGCCGCTGGTAGAGCGCGTACGCCTCGGCGAGCTTCTTCTCCATCGGGTTGGCGGCCTGGGCGGCGAAGGTCTCCTCGTCGATCAGCTCGTTCTTGAGGTTGCTGACCTTCGCCGTGAAGGACTTCGGCGGGAACTGCTTCGGGTCCAGGTCGAGGTCGCGGCAGACCAGCGACATCAGCCGCTGGGAGTCGGCCGAGTCGTAGATCGAGAAGCTGGAGGTGAAACCGAGCTGCTTGGACTCGCGGCGCAGGATCCGCACGCAGGCGCTGTGGAAGGTGGAGACCCACATCGCCCGGGCGCGCGGGCCGACCAGCGCCTCGACGCGCTCGCGCATCTCGCCGGCCGCCTTGTTGGTGAAGGTGATCGCCAGGATCTCCCCCGGCTGCACCCCGCGGGCGCCCAGGAGGTGGGCGATCCGGTGGGTGAGCACCCGGGTCTTGCCCGAGCCGGCGCCGGCCACGATCAGCAGCGGGGAGCCGGCGTGCAGCACCGCCTCGCGCTGCGGGTCGTTCATCCCCTCCAGCAGCTGCGCCGGGTCCACCACCGGCCGCGCGGCGCCGTTGCGGTACCAGGCGTCCCGCTCGGCCTCGGCGGAGCTCCCCGGCTCACTGAAGGCCGCGGTCCGGAACAGCCCCTCCGGGATCGCCTCCTCGTACGCGTCGTACGGGGCGTCCTCCTCGTACGGCGGGGGCTCCTCGTCGATCGGAGCGGCGGGCTGCTTCGACCCGGCGGCGGGGGC